>NZ_JAQDKY010000020.1:0-66613 GCF_027662325.1 Blautia faecis
TGCGGGAATAATTTTTCAAACAGATTACTATTCACTCCGTTCATAGCAACACGCTTCGCGATACACAGGAATCATGCTTTCGCATGGTTTCGCGCCGCAATTCTCAGGTTTTCTGTGAATTACTTATTGACAAATACCCCGCCAGGGTATATATTGGTTTCATCAAATACATACCCCTAAGGGGTATATAAGGAAAGGAGTCCGCCTATGACAGCTGATTATAAATCCGAATCCTGCTGCAGCCACACCGCAGCCGATCCTGCAACTCTTTCCAGCCAGGAACCTACCAAGAAGGTCTGTTCCTGCTGTTGTACCAAGCACACCGATCGTTCCGAAGCAGAGCGCAGGAAGCTGGTAAACCGTCTGAAACGTATTGAAGGCCAGATAAGGGGGATTATAGGAATGCTGGAGAATGACGCTTACTGCAACGATATTCTTATTCAGTCAGCAGCTGTAAATGCCGCTGTGAATGCATTTAATAAGGAACTTCTCGCCAATCATATCCGAACCTGTGTGGCAAGAGATATCCGTGATGGTAAAGACGAAACCATTGATGAGCTGGTTGCAACTTTGCAGAAGCTAATGAAGTGAGATACCAGCGTATTCCGAATGTGTACCTGCCTGCGGAGGTACGAATGCGCAGAGCAGTCCGTCGGTATCGAAACACTGTATTCGAAGGAGGAATTTATTATGGAACAATACAACGTCACCGGCATGAGCTGTGCAGCCTGCAGCGCCCGTGTGGAAAAAGCGGTAAACAAGGTTCCGGGAGTTACTTCCTGCTCCGTAAGCCTGCTTACCAATTCCATGGGAGTGGAAGGAACTGCCTCAGCCTCTGCCATTGTCTCAGCTGTAGAAGAAGCCGGATACGGCTGCAGCCTGAAGGGTGCTTCCGGTCAGACGGAATCCGTTTCCGATGCTGAGAAAGCCTTGGAAGATCACGAAACGCCACTCCTCAGGAAACGGCTTATTGCCTCAGTAGGTTTTCTTCTGGTGCTGATGTACTTTTCCATGGGACACATGATGTGGGGATGGCCGCTGCCAGCCTGGTTTGATGGCAACCATATCGCCATGGGACTTGTACAGCTGCTTCTTGCAGGAATCGTCATGGTCATCAATCAGAAATTTTTCATCAGTGGCTTCAGGAGTCTGTGGCACCGCTCTCCGAACATGGATACCCTGGTAGCTCTCGGCTCCATGGCCTCCTTTGTATGGAGTGTCTACGCCCTGTTCGCCATGACCAGAGCCCAGGTTGACGGCAATTCCGAACTTGTCATGCACTACATGATGGAATTCTATTTCGAATCTGCCGCTATGATCCTGACCCTGATCACCGTTGGAAAAATGCTGGAAGCCCGTTCCAAGGGCAAGACCACGGATGCCTTAAAAGGTCTTATGAAGCTTGCTCCCAAGACTGCCGTTGTCATCCGAAACGGCCAGGAAGCCACCGTTCCCATTGACCAGGTTGTAAAAGGTGACACCTTTGTTGTCCGTCCTGGTGAGAACATCCCGGTGGATGGTGTGATTATCGAAGGATCCAGTGCAGTCAACGAATCTGCCCTTACAGGTGAGAGTATCCCTGTCGACAAAGCTGCCGGAGATCTTGTCTCCGCAGCCACAGTCAACCAGTCTGGCTTTATCAAATGTGAAGCTACCCGCGTTGGCGAAGACACCACCCTCTCCCAGATCATCAAAATGGTCAGTGATGCTGCAGCCACCAAAGCTCCTATTGCCAAAATCGCAGACCGTGTTTCCGGTGTTTTCGTACCTGCTGTTATCACTATTGCAATTATAACTACTATTGTCTGGCTGCTTACCGGTCATGAGGCTGGCTACGCCCTGGCAAGAGGAATTTCCGTTCTGGTCATCAGCTGCCCATGCGCCCTTGGTCTTGCCACTCCGGTTGCCATTATGGTTGGAAACGGAATGGGTGCCAAAAACGGTATCCTTTTCAAAACAGCCGTCTCCCTTGAGGAAGCCGGAAAGGTTCAGATCGTAGCCCTTGACAAAACCGGAACCATCACAAACGGTCAGCCGGAGGTTACTGACATTCTCCCTGCAGACGGCGTGTCTGAGAACGATCTTCTCACCATTGCCTACGCCCTTGAAAAAAAGAGCGAGCACCCTCTTGCGAAAGCCATTCTGGAAAAATCTGCAAGCCTTGGTCTTACAGCCCAGGAAGTCACAGAATTCCAGGCTCTTCCCGGCAATGGACTCTCTGCGAAGCTTGGCGCTTCCACGCTTATCGGCGGAAGCATGAAATACATCAGCACTCTGGCAGCTGTCTCTCCGTCTCTTATGAACCAGGCCGAGAAGCTTGCCGAAGCAGGAAAAACTCCTCTTCTTTTCGCAAAAGATGGAAAACTTCTTGGAATCATTGCAGTTGCTGATGTAATCAAACCGGACAGTGCACAGGCGGTCAAAGAGCTTCAGAATATGGGTATCCAGGTAGTTATGCTTACCGGCGACAACGAGCGCACTGCCAGAGCTATCGGCGCACAGGCAGGTGTTGACCAGGTTATTGCAGGCGTCCTTCCAGATGGAAAAGAGAGCGTCATCCGCTCCCTGAAGGAAAAAGGCAAGGTTGCCATGGTTGGCGACGGAATCAACGACGCACCAGCCCTTACCAGAGCAGATATTGGTATTGCCATCGGTGCCGGAACGGATGTAGCCATCGACGCAGCAGATATTGTCCTTATGAAGAGCCAGCTTTCCGACGTGCCAGCTGCTATCCGTATGAGCCGCGCTACTCTTCGCAACATCCACGAGAATCTCTTCTGGGCGTTCTTCTACAATGTAATTGGTATTCCGCTGGCTGCCGGCGTATGGATTCCAATTTTCGGATGGACCCTGAACCCGATGTTCGGCGCTGCTGCCATGAGCCTTTCCAGCTTCTGTGTAGTTACCAACGCGTTGAGGCTAAACCTGTTTAAAATTCATGACGCAGTTAAAGATAAAAAAATCAAGAATCCGGTTTCCATAGAATCCAATTCTGGAAATATTGCTGATTCCTCTGAAGCATCATCTGCTGTTTTCTCAAAATCATTCAATGCAGATAAAACTTCAGATGCAGAACAAACGATTAATAACAGCTGCAAGCTTTTGAACGAATGCAGCGATATTAATAACAATACTAACAAAAAGGAGAATAATACCATGGTAAAAGTGACAGTTAATGTAACAGGAATGATGTGCGGACATTGCGAAGCACACGTAAACAAAGCAATCCAGGAAGCATTTGGGGTACAGGATGTTGTATCCTCCCATGATGCCGGAACTACTATTTTCTCAGCACCAGAGAAAGTGGACGAGGACAAAATCCGCCAGGTAATCAAAGACGCTGGCTATGAAGTAACCGGAATTACACAGGAGTAATCCATCCCTCACATTCAACTTGACCAATGCAGAAACCTATTGCAAAGGTCCGTTCAAACAGCCGACAGAAACATTTTTCAGCTTCTGTCGGCTGTTTTTTTACTTCTATCCCCTCTTTTTCTCCAGCTTTTATGTTCTTTTTTTCATATCAGCCCCATTCTTTCTTATATTAATGTTAATTTTTCAAGAATCTTCATCCTTGCATTGAAATTCTATAAATTTTTCAGTATAATGATTTCGATACGGGTCTCACAGTGAGACTCCTTTGAGAGCATAATCCGTTGCTGAACAAGCTTTGAACAGCAACTATAGTCTCAACCATTTAAAGGAGGAATTATATTATGGCAACATGGAAAAATCTTGACACACTTGATTCTTTTGGCAAACTGAAAGAGCTTAAGAATCACGTAGACATTGCGGCAGCTCTGTCTGGTGAAGAAGGTGGCAAGCGTGTAGCTGATTATAGTACACCAATGGCAGCTGGTCTTTCTTACAACTATGCAGCCAAAGAAGTAGACGAAACCGTTTTATCCGCACTTGCGAAACTGGCTGACGAGGCACAGCTGATCGACAAATTTCAGGAATTATATAATGGTGCAGTGATCAACACCGGAGAGAACCGTATGGTTCTTCATCACCTTGCACGTAAGCAGCTTGGTAACCCGGTTGTTGTAGATGGTGTAGACAAACGTGAATTCTACGTTGCCCAGCAGAAAAAAGCTGCTGATTTTGCAAATAAGGTTCATGCTGGTGAGATCACCAACGAAGCTGGTGAGAAATTCACCACAGTCGTTCAGATTGGTATCGGCGGAAGTGACCTTGGTCCCCGTGCTCTTTACATCGCACTGGAGAACTGGGCGAAGGCCAATAACACATTCAAGATGGAAGCGAAGTTCATCAGCAACGTTGACCCGGATGATGCAGCTGCAGTACTTACTTCTGTAGACCTTGCACACTCCTTATTCATCGTTGTATCCAAATCCGGTACAACCCTTGAGACACTGACCAACGAAGCATTTGTAAAGGATGCCCTGACAAAAGCAGGTCTGAATCCTTCCAAACACATGCTTGCCGTTACAAGTGAGACTTCCCCTCTTGCAAAGAGTGAAGATTATCTTACCGCCATCTTCATGGATGACTACATCGGAGGCCGTTACTCTTCTGTTTCCGGCGTAGGCGGAGCAATCCTTTCCCTGGCATTCGGACCGGAAGTATTTGCTCAGCTCCTTGAAGGTGCTGCAGCTGAGGATCAGCTTGCAACAAACCGTGACCTTATGAAGAACCCAGATATGCTGGATGCCCTGATCGGTATCTATGAGAGAAATGTGCAGGGATATCCTTCCACAGCTGTTCTTCCATATTCACAGGCATTAAGCCGCTTCCCGGCACACCTTCAGCAGTGTGACATGGAGTCCAATGGTAAAACCGTAAACCGTTTCGGCGAGCCGGTTAACTACGTAACAGGTCCGGTTATCTTCGGAGAGCCAGGAACCAACGGTCAGCATTCCTTCTATCAGTTATTGCATCAGGGCTCTGACATTGTCCCGCTTCAGTTCATCGGCTTTAAGAACAGCCAGCTTGGCGTAGATGTTGACATTGAGAACAGCACCAGCCAGCAGAAGCTCTGCGCTAACGTGGCAGCTCAGATTGTTGCATTTGCCTGCGGTAAAGAGGATGAGAACCTGAACAAGAACTTCAAGGGTAAACGTCCGTCCAGCATTATCATCGGTCAGCAGCTTACCCCTGCTTCCCTGGGTGCATTGCTTGCTCACTTTGAGAACAAGATCATGTTCCAGGGCTTCGTATGGAATCTGAACAGCTTCGACCAGGAAGGCGTTCAGCTTGGTAAAGTTCTTGCGAAACGTGTACTTGCACACAATACAGACGGTGCTCTTAAGGTATTCAGCGATCTTCTGAACATCTGATCTTTCAAACAGGCTCTAAAGCGTGTCTGAAAAATTTACGGCAGCCCGGAAAGTACCGGGTTGCCGTTTTTTTTTGTCACATACTATAAAAACAGACCGCAGAAATCCTGTATTTTCATAATCCTCTGCGATCTGATTTCCATATTGACTTGTCTTGCAAAGAACCTTTTTCAAACCATTAATAAACTGACACTCAGGCAACCTGCACGCCCCAGATTTTCTTTGTTTCCAGGCCTCTGCCAGGCTTTCCTGTTACACAGATGCTCTTATTTCTCCAGTTTCCAACACCATTATCCGAGAAACAGATTCCAGCACCATCTGCAGTCTTTTTCACCTGAATCTTCATTTCCAGATTCCGTACCTTGCCATACATCAAACTGGTCTTTACAAGCTCATCCAGATCTTTTTCCAGCTGTGCTTTATCCATATACACGCTAATCTTTTCCTCCGCCAGCTCTGCTTCCAGCCATTCCTGACCTGGTGTAAAGTATTTCTGTCTTGCCTTTACAAATTCATCTATAAAACTGTTAAGCTCCACTTTCTCATTTCTCTGTAATATCTTTCTCATAAAAGAAGCCTCCTTGCCTTAAAAAGCGTTACTGTTCGGTTACTTCGCAGCAACTCAAAAATATCATTCTTTTTTCCTTTTCTGAAAGATATTATAGCTGTCTATGTTAAATTCTGTGTATTGCCAATGTTAAACATATTTAAAATAATTATACCTATTGTAAAGAGCAATATTAAAGTATCTTTTTTATAAAAAATCCCGCAATCCGTTATCATCAATACGGACTGCGGGATTTTCCACTAAAAGGCTACGAGCCAGGGACTTTGGGAATGCGCTTTAAATTTTCCAGTACCCCGTACCACAAACAGCGCATTCAACCAGAGAACCGTCTTCTCTACTGAAAATTGTTTTCGCTTCTGTACTCCCACATTGTGGACAGCAGTTTCGCGCATTCTCCTCGCATCCTCCACCGGACACATTGTCCAACTCATCATCTGAAAGCTCTCTTTTTGTTATTTCGTCTTCCATCAAAAATATCCCTCCATCCAAAATCAATTAATTCTGTGTTTTGGTGGAAGTAGGATCCCAGTAGGTTGCACCGCAGCAGGCGCAGGTTACATAAGTGCAGCCATAAAGCGGCTCTCTGGAAGAAGCCTCCGTACTTCCGCATTTCGGGCAGCTGTATCCTACGTCGCAGGAATCACCGCCTGTTACATTGTCCAGCTCATCATCTGAAAGTTCCTGGGTTACCGGGTGTAATCTGGCATACATTTCTTCTGCCTGTGCAGTATCAAGCTCCATGCCGTTTTCCTTCGCCAGTTTCTGAAGTTCTTCCACAGATCCGGTTCCCTTTGCAGCTTTTAAAACTTCCTTTGTCATTTTGTTCTCTGCCATAGTCAAATCCTCCTTAAAATTATATTAGATTTACAGCCACCTTTTCCCCGGCAGGTCCACTCCATATGTATCTGCGGTCTGCATCATGCCTGAAAAAATGTGCTCTAAATTTCCATTAAATATCAGTACCCGGATTATAATCAATTTCCGTATAATTCTCATATTCCTGCAATGCACTGACAGTTTTCTCATAATATCCCTGTCCGAAAAACACACATTTGGAGGGATCTGCCCCCAGTTTGTCCCCGGTCAGCACAATAAAACTTAAGTTAATGGATTATTTACCCATCTGCTTTGCAAAGTATTTGTGAACAGCCTTTATTTATATGGATTTGCGAGGTTCTGCCCATAAAGCTTACGCAAATTTGACGCAACTTACTGAATAAACTGGGGGTTCTGAACTTATTCTAATTCGGAATGGATCCGGCTCTTTTTTTCATACCTACCAGCCAAACGCATCACGAATCAGTGCCCCCGTTTCCCCGTCTATGTAAAACAGTTCCTGTTCGTCCGGGGAATCTTTCCACTGGTAAGGGCAGCGAAAGCTCCAGACAGGTCTGTATGTGATTCCGTCTGCGGTTTCATCAATATAGTATTCCAAACATATTTTTGTAACTGGAATCGTGGTGGATTCTGTTTCCTCCGCAGTGTCCTGTTCCGTGAAGAGACCAATTTTGCCTTCTTTTACATATTGTTCCACTGACTTCATAATTTCTTCCATTGGAAACATAGTAACTGTTTCTTCCACTTTCAACTGAAGCGGAATCGGTATGTTGAAATAACAGTCTTCAGGCGCAGGACCAAAGCCTGAAGTTCCCAGATAACCATGCTGGGAAAGCCTGCCCACCGGGACCCCATTCAACAGAATCTCTGTATCGTAATAATCATATCCCTCCGTCATGTTGCTGATTGATTTTCTTACATACTGCTGTTTCCGGATCATATTTCTCATTCGCTCCCGTAGCATCTGAAGGATTTTCTGAGTCTGTTGTTTCCTGTGTACTCTCTTCCGTAGAATCCGAAATGGGTTCTACACCAGTATCTTCCGCCTGCATCTTTCCTTCTTTTCTGTATTTTTCTATAATATCCCGTACTTCATCATTTAACGGAAGGGTTACTGTAAGGGTCTGCGGCGTATATCCTCTGTAAGCATCCTCCGCAGGCAGTGCATAAGCCAACATTCCTTCTGAATCTGTAAAAGAACCAGTTTTAAAAATTTTTCTGAAAGCTTCATCATCTTTCCAGGTGTAATAGATCC
Source organism: Blautia faecis (assembly GCF_027662325.1). Lineage (NCBI taxonomy): Bacteria > Bacillati > Bacillota > Clostridia > Lachnospirales > Lachnospiraceae > Blautia > Blautia faecis. The sequence goes on from NZ_JAQDKY010000020.1 coordinate 7,961, forward strand.
TGCCGTTATAATCTGGATATGCCTGAATGGTCATGGAAACCTCTACCTGGGAATCTTCATTTAATATTTTCTCTGTCAAAGCATCATCATACAGGGTAATATGTCCATAATAGAGATCTTCCCCGTCTATCTTATTCAAAGTTGCAAGTGCATCTTCTCCATTCACTGTCGCATGATCACGGCAGCTGAGCGTATAATTCTCCACCGCCCCGGAAGGATCTCCAAGAAAGCTGAAACCGCTGCCATCAAAATACGCTTCTGTAACAGACAGCATAGACTGGTTCCAATCCCTCTCCTTTGGCGTTATATGATAAGAAGTCACATCTTCCACATTTTCTGCAGTTGAATCAGGTTCTGTGACAACCATTTGAACAGCTTCCTGTTCTGTAACCCCCTGCTGCTCCAGTTCTTTGTGAAGCCATCCAAGTTTTGTTGCAAGTACGCCGGTGCTGACGCCTAATACAGCAGCCACAGGAAGAAGAATCCGGATTATTTTTTTCTTATTCCCTGAATTTTTTGATCTTCCTTTATCTGATTTTACAATTAGATTCTTCGTGCTGCTCATTCTCTCATCTGGAGAATCCAAAATTCCCTTCAGAACATCTTCCATAGCTTTATCAATATTGTCCGGTATCACAGTTTCTTCTTTTAAAATTTTTCTGATTTCTTTTTCATCCATAGTCTTCACCTCCTGATCACCTTTTTTAATTTTGCTCTTGCCCGGGAAAGTTTGGTTGATACGGTGTTGCTGTTCATTTCAAGAAGATTACCAATTTCCTTTACGGAAAATTCATCAAAATAATAGAGTTCCACGATTTTCCGGCTTTCTTCATCCAGACATAAAAGCAATTGTTTCCATTCGCAGAGATCCAGATCTTCACACTGTACACCTTCTGAGATATTATCCAGTTCCGCGTCATGGTTCTTTTGACGGAGAATGTCTTTGCATTCATTTATCAGAATCCGCATCAGCCAGGTTTTAAAATATTTCACTTCCCTTAATCCCTGTATCTTTTCATAACAGGACAGGATCGTATTTTGCAGTGCATCTGCAATGTCCTGTTCGTTCCGAAGATAAACCCAGGCAGCTTTATACATGCTCTGCTTATTTATCCGGATCAGCTGAACGAACGCTTCTTTATCTCCATTTTTAGCAGCTGTTACCAAAGCCTCCATTTTATTCCCCCTTTTTGTTTTTGTAACTATTAGACTTAAAATATGGGAATTTGCTTTCAAAAATTTTTTATTTTTACAAAACAAGACACAGGCAATCGAAACTTGACTGTCTGTGTCCTTTTTATATCTGACTATCATTCTTAAATGTTATTTTGTACAGCAGTTCAACCCTTTCGTTTACATCTGCCTTCCCTGATATTGCACTGTCAATACAAATACTTTTTTCTTGTTTTCATCAACTTTAAAAATAGCAATATAATTGTCAATGATCAGCTGTTTATATTCTTTTCCGGCATAGCGACCTACCAGACGGTCCTGGTGCGATTTTGGAAACAGTTCCAGCTTTTTTATTGCCTGCCAAATCCGATCCGTCTGTTCTTTTGCAGTTTCAGGTGACAATTTTTCAAGTGCAATATAAGCATAAATATCATGAATATCCCGGTACGCTCTTGGATACAGCATTATCTCATATTTATCCATAATATTTCTTGTTGAGCTGTTCCATTGCACTTTCTAATGAAATCGGCTCTGCTCCTTCTGTTACTTCCTGTTCTGCTTCATAAATTGCCTGATCAATCTTGTTTGTCTGGGCAAAACGTTCATACAGCTCTGAACTCATTACAACTAAGTCACTATATCCATTTTTCGTAATAAATATTGGTTCCTGCTTTTTATGTGCCAGTTCCGATATTTCACTGGTTTTTCTTAAATCTCTAATCGGCATAATTGTTGGCATAATGAACACCTCTCTTTCTTGTGCTATAATTGTATCATAATTATGAGTCGGTGTAAATTCTTATTCTATGTGAACTTCCAGAAATTTTCCGCCTAAAACTCGCACCACAGCCGCAGCTGTGGTGCATTCTTGTCTATTATTTTTTATAACCTTACGACAACTAAAATCTATTCTTAGATCTCGAAATTTTAATTTTTCCGTTTTAGTATTCTGAATCTGAAAAGACTTTACACCTATGCCTAAACATGACACAATCCAGTCAATCATGTTCTCTTCATGATCCTCAAATGTCAAAATCAACATTTTCCCAATATGCTTCACCTTGCAAACGTTTATATCTAATTTCTAATTCAAATGCGCTATACTTGCCATAACTTCTTCCATTGTAATCTGTCTCACAGTTTTAATCCTGCCATCATCTTCCCGTTTCACTATCAGATATATCTTATTATCTTTTGCCTCCTTGCTTCCATTCTGGTAAAAACTTCCATCCTCGTCCATTAGTAAATGAACTTCTTTTCCATGCCACATCCAGCTACCTGTCGCAGAATCGAGGTCTATGCCATTCTGCTTATATTCCTGAATCTTTATTTCTGAATTAAGATTATCTCCTACTACACAGGTACCCTCTGCTGTTTCCACTGCATTTTCAACTGTATCCTTCTGTTCCGCATAATTTGACACCACATCTTCTGTCACTACTGCTGTTTCCGTCGCTGACCCATCATTGGCTTCCGTTACTGTTTCCTCATCGTAAGCAAACATATGAATACTACTTCCCGTTTCTGTATCCACAGCTTCTTGTACATAAGATGATTCTTTTCCAGCCGCTGCTTCCAACGCTTCCATTTCCTTTGTCCGCTGGTCATATTCTTCCTGTGTAGCAATCCGAACGCCCGTTAATCTGTAATCGTCTTCCCTTACCGTATAGACATCAATTTCACCTTCCGGCATCTGGATCGACTTATAAGTATCCTCAAGCTGTCGGTCAATCAGCCATCTTACGGTTTTCCCCTGATAATACAGTGTATCACTGTCTGCATCATAAGTAACACCGTAGCATTCAAGATAAGCAAGTTCATTACGCATTTCTTCCTTATGCCAGTCGGATAATTTTTCCTTTTCTTCCTCTGTCAGATTGGAAGATGAAGAATCTTCGGAGATAAATACCTTTCCTCCCATATCATATCCGTAAGTCATTGCCTGCACACTGTAGCCGCATACTGCCACAGATAAGGTAGTTCCCATTAATAAAGCTGCAATTTTTCTTTTCATTGTACATCCAACTCCTTTACATTTTTTATTATGTCCATACCATACCATTGAATTTTGTAATGTAATTGGAGTTTATATGTGATTCGTGTGTGATTTATAGAGAAAAGGAAAAACAAACCCCATCACATGTATTACCCATACGATAGCTTGCTCCATGCTGGTCCAAGATCATTTTTACAATATAAAGACCCAATCCGCTTCCACCGGTCTGGCGGTTACGGGACTGTTCCACACGATAAAATGCTTCAAACAAATGGACTAATGCTTCTTCCGGAATAAACACCCCGGTATTTTCAATCTGGCAATATACCGTCTCGGTATCTGTTCCCGGTTTCAGCAAAACTCTGATATGATTCCCTTTTTCTTCCGGCGTATAACGGATGGCATTAAGCAGAAGGTTAGAAAAAACTTTGTCCATCATCACCGGATTCACATCTGCATACAAATGTTCTGGGATCTCCACTTGCAGTTCCAGTTTTTTATTTTCTATCAGTTCAGCCATATCAGCAATCTGCAAGCGGAGCTGTTCTGCTATATCGGTCTTTTGTGTAATAAATTTGTTATTCTCGATCCGTGAAACAGTCAGAAGTTCCTTTACCATGTCTTCCATTTTTTCTGTGGTTTCCAGTGACCGCTGCAAATAGTAATTTCTGTCCCTGTATTCCCCTACTCCCTGCAGCATTCCGGACAAGTGCCCTTTCAATATTGTAATCGGTGTTTTCAGTTCATGGGACACTGCTGAAAAAAATGCAATTCTCTTTTTCTCTATCTTGCGTTCCATTTCGATATCTGACTTAAGCTTTTCATTTGCACTCTTCAGTTCTTCCAATGCTCGTGAGAGGTTTTTGGAAAGCTCATTCAAGCTTTCCCCTAATACTCCTACTTCATCTGTTCTTTTCCCCTGATAGGAACTGTCAAAATCAAGCGCAGCCATATTTTGAGCCAGTTGACTTAACCTAACGATCGGAAATGTCAAATAAAGGGATGCCCCCAGTGCAAACAATATGGAAACTACAATAGCGATTCCAAGGATATACGGCAGTATCTGATATAATATTTCAAGAGCCTGATTGACTGGCTGCATTCCCCCAGAAACAATCATTGTATATGTTTCTCCACCCACTTTAACGCTGTACCGTTTCACTGCTGAATTATCTCCAACTTCTGCAATTCCATCAGCCTGTTGGACGACATCCTCTGTTACGACGTCCGCCTGGCCGATTACTCCCTCTTCATAGGCCGCATTTTCTTCCTGTACGATAGTGGTTTGCTCTGCGCTATTTTCGTGTGTCAATATCATATCACCCATATAAACCTGCTCTACCACACCATTATCCAATACATCTTCTGTCACGGCTGTACTCTCAGCCGGCCATATCCTATTTCCCTGTTCATCCAAAATCACGACTGAAACTTTCGAACCTGCTTCAAACAATTCAATGGCATAAGAAGCTTCATTAATCGTTTCATAAGAATGAATGGTTTCAATCATTTCCTGTGAAACCGAATCAATATCCTTCTGTAGCTGTTTACTATAATAGGTTGGAAGGAATCCTACAATTACCGCATATGTAATTCCACTGGATACTGCCAGTAAGACAGCAATCAGTGTGCAAATTTTTATGGTCAGACTGTTTTTAATTCTCTTTATCAATCCGGTATCCCACCCCTCTTATTGTACTAATCAGATTTACTCCCAGCTTTTTGCGGATATTCTTAATATGTGTATCCACAATTCGCTCTTCCCCATAATAATCTTCTCCCCATACCATATTTAGAAGTTTCTGGCGTGTCAAAACGATTCCTTTGTTAATCAGCAGAACATATAGCATTTCAAATTCTTTCTGTGTTAATTCAACCTCTATCTGTTCTCCCTTTTCTGCTTTACAAATATAAACATGATGCCCCTTCACATCCACGCTTAACGTTTTATAAGAAATCACCTGCAATTCATCTTCTCTTTGTGTCCTTCTCAAGATTGCTGCAATTTTTCTCAATAAAATGGGTATAGAAAACGGCTTGGTGACATAATCATCTGCATTCATATCAAAGCCTTTGATCTGATACGCTTCTTCATCTAATGCCGTAAGCATGATAATTGGTACATTCGATTCTCTACGGATTAATTCACATACTCCAAAACCGTCTATCTTTGGCATCATAACATCCAACAGCACAAGATCAAACTCGCCATTGTGAAATTTTGCAATCCCATCCACACCATCATACGCCAGTGTAACTGCATATCCTTGATCTATCAAATAGTTTTCTAATATTTTCTGAATGTCATCCTCATCTTCAACAACCAATATTCGATACATAAAATCACTCCCCACAATTTCTTTTTAATATTTCCTGTAATTATACATTAGATATATGGAGTTACGATGGAGTTAATAAAAAATATAGAATTATTTTCACACATAAAATCTATATCATTATAATAAAACCATTTTCTTTTCATGGCAATGCGTTTTAATCATTCCGATGTTACAACATAATTGGCTAAGTAATCGGAACACTACTCCAAGATTGATAGTGGTAGTGGTCTTTCCTCCACCTTCCTGCAGACATTCTGGCTTCACACTGCCATTTTTAAAATCATAAATTTTGTTAACGTGTTTTCGTGTATCTCTGTCAATTCCAAGACAATATACCAATGCTTCATGATATACGTCTTTCCATCTGCATTTAGGCAGATATTCCAAATAGAATTCCTTATGTTCTTTGCTCATAAAAGTTATTGTGCGAGCATCCTCGCCAGCTGCGCCTATCGCTGTACTTGCCATATTGATTTCCTCCTTATGCAATTAGTTTTTAAGTTTATAATTTGATTTTTGAAAATTATGGCGATCTGATGAAACCGCTGATAATTTGAGTAACTTCGCTGAAGATTGCAAGCCTTTGCTTTTACTCAGTTTTTCCTTACTCAATACTCAATTTTAGAAGATTCTTGGTGATTTCCAGCGATGCTTGGCGGTATTTAGGATTTTTTTAGAAAAATATAGAAAAAAACCCCGAAAACCTTATAATCACTGTGAAACGTAGTGTTTATAAGGCTTTCAGGGCCTTTAAATACTTAAATTTAGACTTATTAAAATAATATAATGAAAACTTAAGCTAATGGATTACTTACCCATCTGCTTTGCCAACTTTTCCTTACTGTTTTCTCAAATGCCCATTTTATAAGGCTTTCTACGCTTTCCTCAATTCTGCTCTTCCATTTTACCCAATTTCCCTTTGGGTAGAAACTTTTCATTCCCGTTGAAAGCAAATTTCTCTTATTTTGCTATGTTGGGTACTCTTTTATGCACACTGGGTAGAGTTTTTATTTTTCTGAACTTTCTGTTTTTCACTCACGCTACCAAACTTTGCTATTTCTTCTTCAAATTTTGTTTCTGTCACATGAGTATATATGTCAATCGTTGTACTGTAATGCTGATGTCCCATTAGCATTTGCACTACTTTAGCGTCCATTCCTTTTTCAAAGCACCTGCTACAAAATGTATGTCGGATTGCATGAGGATAAAGGTCTTTAAATTCTATCGGCTCTCTGTTTTCCTTTACCGCTTCTATTGCTTCTTGAAAATTGATTGCTTTTACTACTTTCTTAATTTCTTTTTCTGCTACATTCCGAATAACTGGACTTCCTAAAGAAGTGGTAAACACCAAGTTATCAAATTCTCCACTTGAACGCCAACGATTTCCATAGGCTTTTTTCTGCCTGTTCTGTTTTTCTTTTTGAGATAACAGAGTTTCTTCTGTTTCTGCCATAAACGGAATACTTCTGTATGAATTATGTGTTTTAGGCTTTGTTAGTCGCATAGTCTTTACTCCATTTTCATATTGGCAGGATAAAGACCTTTGAATGTTAATACATTTCTTATTCCAGTCTATATCTTCCCATTTCAGACCACCAACTTCTCCAATTCGCATACCTGTTAGAAACATAATGTAAAACATCTCTTTATACCAGTTATGCTCTACTTCCTGCAAAAACCTTGTTTGCTCTGCCATTGATAAGAAACGTCTTTCTGCTGTTTTATTTTCCCAAGGTACATTGATTTCAAAACATGGATTGATGTCTATAATACGATTATTCTTTGCAGACTCCAAACACTCCCGAACTCTGCCTAAAGCATCTCGCATACTGGAAGACGCTCTCCCCTGTTTATTCATATCGTTAATGACACGCTGAATATCCAAGTTCCGTATATCTGTCACTTTCATATCTCCTATTGCTTTTCCAAATGTATTATAATATTTGCTACGCATAGGGAACACGCTTGTTTCCTTGATGTTAGGAATTTTATAATTTGTAAACCATTCCTCAAACCATTCGTTCAGCGTTACTTTCTGACGTTTTATATCAATGTTGTTTCTTGCTTCTTCCTTTGCCTTTTCAAACAATACTTTTAATTTCTTCAAATCAACGTCATACAAGTTAATGTCTATTCCGTTTATCTTTGCTCTTGCTTCGTATCTACCGTCCTTTCTTTGACGTAAACCTGTTCCTAATTCTTTTCCTTTTAAATCTTTACCCATAATCTCTACCCTTTCTATCAATCAAATATCTTGATAAATAAAAAGGGAACTTCTGTGATTTTAACCATATACTACTATAAGTTCGCCTCCTTTTCAATCAGAACTTCAATAACTTTTTGTCTGTTGCTCTAACCATGTATCTAATAATCGTCTGTTCGCATACCACCGATACCCAATCTTCATGGAAAACGGACAGTTTCTACTTTTCAAGAGTTCTCTTGTCTTTGTTTCTCCAAGTCCAAGATACTCACTTACTTCCTTTAAATTTAATAATGCTTTTTCTATACGATTATCCCCTTTCCTCTAATCTTCTTGCTTTTATGTAATCATCATACAACTGTTTCTGTGTGATATTCATTTCTCCATTTGCTACAAGATTACCAATATAATCTCTCTGCTCTATCTTTCCAACCTCTGCAAACAGTTTCAAAGACGGAGCAACATACTTTTCCAACCACTCCCACACCTTTTGTAAACTCTTCTTCTGTGGTTGCATAGTAAGTTTGACCGTGCCTATGTCTTTCATCAGTTCTGCCCACGCTTGATAGGTTGGATAAAGTCTTTTTCGTGTTGTCATGCTATCTGTCGGCTTTTCTAAAAATCGTATTTTGCTGTTCAATACTTCCATTGCCAATCCTGCCACATCTCTATATCTCAATAATTCCTGTACTACACTTACTGCCATTTCCTGCCGAAATCTCAATTCATATCTGTTCCAATTTTCGTCTAATTCTGTTCCATACTTTTTATTCTGTTCATATCCCTTTTCATAAAATACCAATCTCAAATTACTGGCTGAACTGCCGAGATAAAGACTTCCACCTTTACTCTGAAACACTTCCTCTTTCAGTTCTCCCGAGTCGTGAAAATCTATCTCCCGTAACTTTGAAGAAAGCAATCCCTCTTTTGTCCGTACAATCAAATCGGGAATACTCAAATACGGTTTTCTGTCGTCAATCGCCAAATCAATCCGAGGAAAATTGATGTGATACTGACAAACTCTGTTTAAGAAATCAAACCATGTTTCCTCATTGAGTTGTAAAAAATTCTCATAGTTGCGACAGCCTTTCCCACTCATCAAAATCTGAAAGCCTTGATACTGTGAATGTCCTGTCGGCTTTAGCACCTTGATATTATCGAATATTGCCACAACCTCATGCCCTGCAATCCCTTTTTCATAGCCTGTTACCGTCATAAGTTCCAAAGGTATTCTCAGCACATCTTCTATAACTGCTTCTAACGGAACTTCCTTAATGGTTATCTGACACCAGTCTATCAAGGCACTTAATGCTTCTTTCTGCCGTATTACTCCCCTGTTAGTGTAGGGGAGTTCTGGAAGAAAACTTCCGCTTCTTTCTTCCAAATTTATCAAACCTCCAATCTGCAACGGCGTTGCCATTGCCCTGCCCTCAACCTGACGTTTGGTACGTCAGAACGAGGACAGGAACTTTGACTGCCTACATATTTTTATTTGGAACAGAGTGGATACCCTTACAGGTAATCTTCTCCACTAATACAGGGAAATTCCCTCTCTGCACATAAGGAGCATAAACTGGTTCTTCCAGTTCCACTACCGCATAAGGCTCAATCTTCGGAAGTTCCGTTGCTTCCAAGCGAATATCCACGCTGTTCCCAAGTTTCATGCTTCCAAGATGAAGTTTTAAGGCTTCCACTTCCTCTGTTTTCTTCTTACTGTCTTTATCATAGCGGTAACAGTTATCCGCACCCATAAAACGAAGTTCTCCAAATGCTTCTTTTACCTGTTCTTTTGTCAATGTAATCTGCATACACGTTCCTTTCTCCCCGTTGAACCGATAGGTCAGTTTCTCATATTTTCATTTTCCTATTACGACGTTGTTTTAAGTTCAGTTATTTCTGAACTTAATTGTATATTAGCACAGACACATTCGTTTTGCAATAGGGAGTTTAGTTTTTTATAAACTTTTTGTTTTCTTTTTTCTGAACTTGTGGTATAGTGTCCTTAGACGATAAGATATGAAAAGTTATAACAGGATATGGAAAGAGAGGGTTTTCAGATGAATACAATCGCAGAACGGATTAAATTTGCCATGAAAGCAAAAAACAAAAAACAAGTAGATATAGTCAAAGATACTGGTATCAGCAAAGGAGCGTTCAGTTCCTATCTTTCGGGACAGTACAATCCGAAAGCCGACAAACTAGAACTGATTGCCGACTCTTTAGATGTAGATTTGCGTTGGCTTTACGGGGAAAATGTACCTATGGAAAATGCTCAAAAATATGATACTGCCCTGCAATACGTCTTTTACAACAACTCCTGCTCCGAGTATCTTCTTGATGATTTAGATGATATGTATATCGCAATGAAAACACAGTATTCCGCCCTCATTCCACGCTTTTATGTCCTTGTCAACCGAAGCGGAAATGAAGTACATATACTGCCTTTATTTTTAAGAGAAGATAGTTCCGAGTTCTACGAATGTCCGTCTGATTTTTTCCACGCAGACAGGCACAGCGTTTTTACAAGAGATTTTGACAGTATCAATGTGGAACTTTCGACTGCCACCGTCTATTATTATGGAATTGATACAAAGACTTATGAACCGAAAGTTACCACGCTGTCCTACTCACAGGCTGACGATTGTTTTTATATCGACAATGGAATACAGAGCGGTCACATAAAAGCATTTGAAAAAGAACTGATGAAAGAAGCACTTTACTTAAAACATAACGCCCAGTAACAAACAAGAGGACTTGCAAGGTTTCCGACCTTTCAAGTCCTCTGCTGTATCATGGTGCTGTTAGCTGTGTCCGTTCTGCCAAGGACTGCCCTACGGCGTATCGGCTTCGCCTTGTTCCTTGACCTCACTACATTTCTCTCAACTTTTTAGAAACTATGAAATTACAAAGAAATGCTACCGCTACAATAATAAAGCAAATGATTGTACACCATCCAGGTACTCTCATATCTAATTGCACTCGTAACAAAATCGTGATTGCTAAAAATACAGCTCCCACAATTTGTATAAAGTCTAATATTTTTTTTTGAAGTGTCTGTAAATGCTTTTTCTCTTTTATTCTTTCAGATTTCCATATTCCATAATTTACTTGCATATCATTTACATCTTCATCTGATATAAGTTCGTCCATACTTACATCTAGTTCTAACGCCAGTTTTTTTGCCGTAATCAAATCTGGACATCTTGAACCATTTTCCCAACGACAAACTGTCTGCCTTGAAACATATAACTTATCTGCAAGTTGTTGCTGAGTGAGATTTTTTTCTTCTCTGAATTTTTTGATGTTATCATTTAATGCCATACTCCATACCTCTCTTTCATTCACATCATATAACGATAGAACCCAAAATAAAAGTACCAGTATGTATTTCCTGTGTTTCCATTTTGGTAACATCTGTTTATTCTAAGTTTTCTACACCATAATACCGATATATCGCTGAACCAATGTATTTTGTAACACCTTTTCCGTATTGTTTATCTGTGTCTTCTTCCAACTGAGAATGATTCAAATAATCTTTAGCCATTTCTAATAATAATACTCTTGCATTATCCATTTTAAAAAGATTTTTACAACTTTTCCCCAATCTTTTTACTGCTTTCATTGACATATCTTCATCTGAATTTTCCATTGCACAAGCAAACTGTTTATAAATCAAGTCCATCTCATTTTTTTGCTCTGTAACTTCTTCTCTAGTTCCTGTTGACTTCAGACTTGCTTCTACTGCTTTTTCTTTACTTCCATATATCTTAATTAAATGCTCACATGCCTTTTCATCTTTAAAGCCTTCCGCAACAGATTCTTTAAACTTCTCAATATCTCCATAATGCTCGATAATTATTTTCTTGTCTTCTTCACTCATAATTTTTAAAGAATGTTGTATTATTTTTTGAATATCATCTTTATTAAATGTTTCAAAACTCATCTTGTCCTCTCCTTTCAACACATCAGAAATCAATTCGATAATACCATTCAAACGATTCCGTTTCATTTCTAGCATCATTTTCTGTGTTTCAAGAATCTTACGATTATCACTTTCAGAATTCTTCATAATTGCTTTTATTTCTGACAATGGAACTTCCAGTTCTCGAAAAAACATAATCTGACGTAATTTTTTCAATGAGCTTTCATCATATAAACGGTATCCTGCTTCTGTTACTTTAGCAGGTTTTAACAAATCAATTTCATCATAATATCGTAATGTTCTTATGCTAATTCCAGTCAATTCTGATACTTCTTTAACTGTTTTCATAAGTCCTCCTTTCCCTTTCATCGTAAACCGTTACGTTACTAGAGAGTCAAGATGTTTTTTCTATTTTATCACAAATTCAATAAAACCGCCCTTAATTTTACAAATGAGAAATGACGCAAATAATGTTTCCACTACCTACGCCATTTCTCATTACATCTTTGAAATATTTACTCCATTTTCTTTCAATCTTTACTCCATTCTAAAAATCTGTTACGATATTTTGCGGTATTCTACGATACCTTTTCTTTGAAGAAAAATGTCTGTAAACCTTGATTTCAAACGAACTTTTCAATATTTCCAAGCACTTTATTCTGTTGTGAGATTTTCTTTCAAATTATTTCTGCACAATAATTTCATAATTTTCCTTTTTTAATGATTGTTTATCTATTACATCCACCGAAAATATTTTCTTCTCTTTTTTTTCAAACACTACATCAAAAATAATATATGTAAGTATTGCCTCTTTAATTGGTGTTAATACATTGAAATATAACATCTCATACGACTCTAAGCATATATTTTGTGTTGAAACTCTATTCAAAAAAGATACTATCATATTCACCATTGATTCAGAACAAAAGTTTAAAGCAACGCAAAGAATATAAAACACACCAAACACAATATATTTTTTACTTTTATCATTTTTACGATAAAAAAATAACACCACTATAAATAATAAATACATTGTAATACTCATGAACGCTTTAATATCTTCCATTCCTCTGAGTATCGCATTATTTTTTAAGGAAAACACAGCACAAATGTACAAGACAAACATAATCGTGAAAAATGGTAATATCAATTTTAATAAATACCAAAAATCAAATTTATTGCCATCAATTTTTCTTTGTATACGATTTAATAACAAAGGATTCATTGGTGTACTACAAATAATCGTAGTAACAAATGATGCCAAAGGTCTATCCGTCATAAAAGACATTATAATCAATACGATATTTACTATCCAAAATATTATTTCTGCTATTATCCTTTTCACTATTAATGTCACTCCCAATCTATTCTTCTCCAAAGTCAACTTTTTAATATTCTAAAAAATGAGAGCATATCACTTCCGCAATATACTCTCATCACTCACAGCGTTCCCTTTCTATTTTAAACAACAAACAAATTCCTCGTTAAGAGGTTGGGTAAATTTCTTTACCCAATACCCTACCCAATCTGTACCCAAAATAGCACGATATTTTGTGAGATTTTACAGTAGTTTATAACACTTGTCAAAATAGCTAGAAACCGCTTAAATACGCTATTTAATTCGCTTTTTACCAGTCCTACGATTGATAAATTAGTTTCCCATCTGCTTTGCAACTTCCTCAGCAAAGTTCTCTTCTTTCTTCTCGATTCCGTCTCCGGTCTCGTAACGAACGAAGCCTTTGATTGTAATCTTAGCGCCGTTCTCTTTAGCAACCTGTGCTACATAGTTGCCAACAGACTGTTTTCCATCTTCAGCTTTAACATAAACCTGATCAAGAAGGCAGATCTCTTTAAGCTCTTTCTTGATACGTCCTGCGATCATTCCCTGGATAACCTTCTCCGGTTTCTGGGATTCCTTAGGATCGTTCTGGATCTGAGCCATAAGGATTTCTTTCTCATGCTCGATATACTCAGCGCTTACTTCGCTGTCGCTTGTGTAAAGAGGTTTCAGAGCTGCAACCTGCATTGCAACGTTCTTAGCCATCTCTTTAACAGCGTCGTTTACAACATCTGTCTCAACGTCAACAAGAACGCCGATCTTTCCACCCATATGTGTGTAGGAAGCAACGAAACCGTTCTCCTCTTTCATCTGAGCGAATCTACGGATGTTCATGTTCTCACCGATAACTGCGATCTGAGCTGCAAGAGCTTCTTTAACAGTCTTAGTGGTATCAAGTGCCCATGCCTCTGCAAGGAAAGCATCGATATCAGCTGCTGTAGTTGTCAGAGCCTGAGCTGCAACATCTGCAACATACTGCTGGAATTTCTCGTTCTTAGCAACGAAGTCTGTCTCGGAGTTAACCTCAACAACAACTGCGTTTTTAGCATCGTCAGCAACAAGTGTCTTGCAAAGACCCTCTGCTGCAACACGGTTTGCTTTCTTCTGAGCGGTAGCAAGACCTTTCTCGCGAAGAAACTCTACTGCTTTATCCATATCGCCTTCTGTAGCTGTAAGAGCTTTCTTACAGTCCATCATACCAGCGCCGGTCATCTCTCTTAACTCTTTTACCTGTGCTGCTGTAATAGCCATTTTCATTTCCTCCTGATTGATAGTGTGTTGTAAGGACCTGTCCGTCAGCTGTGGATATGCCTATGCAGGCATAGCTCATTCACAGCTGATGTCCAGAATTTTCACAAATTATTCCTCTGTAGCGAACTCTTCAGACTCAGCCTGGATTTCTCCCTCAGCGTCTGTCTGTCCCTGGTTTGCTTCGATAACTGCGTCAGCCATCTTGGAAACGATCAGTTTTACAGCACGGATAGCGTCATCGTTACCCGGGATTACGTAATCCAGTTCTTCTGGGTCACAGTTAGTATCGCAGATTCCGATAAGCGGAATTCCCAGTGTATGAGCTTCCTGAATGCAGATCTTTTCCTTCTTAGGATCTACTACGAAGATAGCATCTGGAAGTCTCTTCATTTCTTTGATACCGCCAAGGTTCTTCTGAAGTTTATCTAATTCTTTTCTTAAAGCGATAACTTCTTTCTTAGGCAGAACATCGAATGTTCCATCAGACTCCATGGTCTCGATCTCTTTCAGTTTCGCAATACGGCTCTGGATAGTCTTGAAGTTGGTAAGCATACCGCCTAACCATCTCTCATTTACATAGAACTGTCCGCAACGCTCAGCCTCTGTCTTGATAGCGTCCTGAGCCTGTTTCTTAGTACCAACGAAAAGGATATTTCCGCCGTTAGCTACGATATCAGCGATTGCATTATAAGCATCGTCAACCATTCCTACAGACTGCTGTAAGTCGATGATATAGATACCATTTCTCTCTGTGTAGATGTATGGAGCCATTTTAGGGTTCCATCTTCTTGTCTGATGTCCGAAATGAACACCTGCCTCTAAAAGCTGTTTCATTGAAATAACGCTCATGTCTTTTTCTCCTTTTGGTTAAATTCTTCCGCATGAATCCTTTTCCTCTCGGACCCAGCCTCACACCGCAGGGCACCATCCTGGGAATCTCCATGCGTGTTTGATGATTTGCAACTTTTGCATTATAACATGACAAAACCCTCCGTGTAAAGAGGGTTTTTGCAAATTTTTCCGCTATTTTAGGGTTTTTTTTCTTTTAACAAGGATTCTCAGATTTCTGTAAAATAGCCATTCTGTACAAGTTATCTGCCATCATTCAGTGCAGCCAGCTCTTCCTCCGTCAGTTCCCGGGCCTGTCCTTTCGCCAGATTTTCCGGCAAAGTCAGAGGACCCATGGAAATTCTTTTCAGATAAATTACTTTCTTTCCAACAGCTTCCATCATTCGCTTCACCTGATGAAAACGACCCTCGTGGATTGTCAGAAGAATTTCAGAACACCAGATGCTGCCCTCCAGATCTGACTTATGTCCTGCAGCATTTGAATTGGCCATCACTGCTCCTGATTCACCTTCGACATTTTTACAGTCAACATTCTCTTCCCATGTTCTGAGAATCTCCAGCTTCCCCGGCAAGGTCGGCTCCTCATCTCCAATATCCACACCTAACCAGATCTTCTCTATATCCTCCGGCACCACTTTTCCTTCCGTCACCGCGAAATACGTCTTATCCACATGTTTCTTCGGGGAAAGCAGTCTATGTGCAAGCTGTCCATCATCTGTAATAAGAAGCAAGCCTTCCGTATCCTTATCAAGACGTCCTACCGGAAAAAGATTCCGTCTGCCATCCTTTGGCACCAGATCCAGAACTGTCTTTTCCCTGGTATCTTCTGTGGCACTTACATAGCCGGCAGGCTTGTGCAAAAGATAGTACACAAACTCTGCCCTTGCTCCAAGACGCTCTCCGTCAAATTCTACCACATCCGTCTCCGGATCTATTTTCAGTTCCGGCTTTTTCGCCTTCTCACCATTTACCTGAACCATTCCCTTCTGGATCAGCTTCTTCACTTCCGTTCTCGTACCAGCTCCTGAATCCGCCAGAAATCTGTCCAGTCTCACTGCTTTTCCCATTCTTTATAGTAGCTCTCCTTCTTTATTCCTTTTCAAAAACCTCAAAGGATAATGCCCGCTGTGAATCCTCTTTCATAAATTCCGGAACATCCTTCGCCATTATGGACCACGCTGCCTCTGATTCCACTCCGTCAATCACAACCTTCAGGCTGACCCATTTATCAGCTTCTCTTTTTTCCCAGAATGGCACCATCCGGTAACATCTTAGAACCTTTTTCAGTTCTTCCAGCTGTTCCGGCTGATCGTAAACTACAGGAGAAGAATATTCATTATGCTCTTCATTCATATAATATTCCACTTCCACAGTGCTCAGCTTCACATCCTCCATAGAGACAGGATACCCTGTTTCCTTCAAAATTTCAACAGTCCTTTTAAACTGCGGGAATACATAAAAGCATGCGGAAAAATAATAGTCTCCGGTTCTGCCAGGCACCATGGCATCAACAGATTCTGCAGATGGTACTCCGGAATACTCAATGGTCAGGCTTGCACATGGCTCTCCGGTCAGCACTTCCGGATCCGCCTCCTCCACATCCTTACGAAATGCATCCACCAACAGCTGTCTCTTTGCCTTATTGTCCTGGAAAAGGGAAATAGATTCTCCTGTAATAAAATCGCAGCGCACCTCATCCACATATTTATCATCCAGCTTCAAAATGGAATAGCGCTCAGACTTTAAGGTTCCCTCCGCATATCCCTCTTTATACAAGTTCTTCTGATTCTCTGTGCTGACCATATAAGAGCGATAAACAGTTTTTCCGGACTTCAGGTCATAACGCATCTGAAGTCTTGATGTATCATTAGAAGAATCCCATATATCGCCGTTCCACAGCGCTCTGTTGTCACTATCTTCTGAAAGTGATCGGCATATAACCTTGTTTTCCTTCACAATCTGCTCCACACATGCATAAATATCAGGACTAATGCCCAGATTATTGCCCAGAAGATCTCCATTCCTATAATATCCGGAATCCTGTGTGGAAATCTTGCCATCTTCATTTATTTCAACGCTATAAGTATTCTCCCATCCACCGCCATCCATAAATTCAGCTGCAATATTTTCGATTTTATCATAAGAAGGGATATAGTTGTCGTATCCAGTCAGGTCAAATAAGAACATACAGGCCACAAATGCTACACAGGCCCCGCTTACCACAAACTGTATTTTATTGGAGAAAAATTTTCGGAAATCCCTGTAATAAATAATTCCCATTATCCCTCCTGAAAGAAGGGTTCCAAAAATCAATCCGAAAATCCACCATACAATTCTGGAATTGTCACTTGGAAGCATATAGAAAATAAGTCCGATTCCAAGTCCTCCGGGAACCACGATCATAAATCTTATAATTTTCCCAACCCATGGAAAAACAAAGGCCATACCGGTTCTTTCGGATTTTCTGTATACAAATGCATAATATCCAAGAACGCCAAAAGCGATTGTCACCAGAAGCACAATTCCCAGAATGCCACCATAATTTTCTTCTGCATATTTTCCCACAAAGGTGTAGGCAAGGATGACTGGTGACGCCATTTCTCTCAAGCCTTTTATATAGCCATAGACACCTGCACTGCTGGTATAATAAAAGGCATATTCGTAAAACTGCAGAGTAACAGAAAGCACCGGTCCATAAGCAGCCACTGCAATAAGCAGAAGAGCTCCCATAAGCAGATGACCGGTAATGCAGATTACCAACACAACCGAAAAATACAAAAGCAGATATAAAAGCAAATGAAATACCATCATCAAAAATGCCAGTTTCATAAGATGAAGGCTGAAAAATCCCCTCATTGCCCCGATGCAGACGGAGAAAAATTCCATTGCCAGATATGGAAACAAATAATACAAAAGGGACTGCAAAGTCTTATGCCAGAACATTCTGCTTCGTTTCACCGGAAGACTGTGATAGAAATCAATTTTCCGCGGTGAATAGAGATACCAGAACTGGCTGATTCCGTTAAACAATGCTGCAACTGCTGCAACTGCAAGTCCGGTGATCATAAATCCATCCTGCCACAGATTTGCATAAAGTGCATTGATCTCCCTGGTGGTATATCCCATTCCAAACCAGTTTCCCAGCATGATCAGCTCTGCCACCGGAAATGCCAGAAGAAATCCAATGGTCACAAAAGCCGGGATCCACATCATGCCTTTTGATGACACCTTCATATATCTGCTAGAATAAATTTTTGATTTCATAGCCAGCCACCTCCGTTTCACTGATAAAAATTTCCTCCAGGGTCAGAGGAAGCACCTCCATAAAGAGAGGATTTTTTGCCTGGATTTTCTCTATGATCTCACTTCTGGTTCCCCGGGCCGTTATCATAAGAAGAGAACCCTGATGCTGCACCTTCAAAACCTGAAGTTCCTTTTCCAGTTCTTTTTCCTGCTGTCTTCCACTAAGCACACACTGGATCTTGTGAATGTGAAATTTCATGTCTTCCAGATCTTTGGAAAGAAGAATCCCCCCTTTATGCAAAAGTCCGACATGATCGCAGATATCTTCCAGTTCGCGCAGATTGTGAGACGCGATCACAGGAGTAAATTCCCGGTTCATGATCTCCGCTGCAAACAGGCTCTTTACTGCCTGACGCATTACCGGATCAAGTCCATCAAAGGTCTCATCGCAAAACAGATATTTCGTTGCCGCGCACACACCGATGATTACCAGAACCTGTTTTTTCATACCTTTGGAAAAAGTTGCAATTCTGCGATTTTCTTCCAGATGAAATTGTTCCATCAGTTCATGAAAAAGCCTGGTTCGAAACTGAGGATAAAAATTTCGGTAAAAGCGCACCAGATCCATTGCTGTATAATTTGTCGGAAAATAACTATCATCTGAGATATAAAAAAACAGTTTCTTTGCTTCTTCATTTTCATACACTGGCATACCGTCAATCTGTATTTCCCCTTCATCTGGCTTTATAATTCCAGCCATCATCCGAAGCAGGGTGCTTTTCCCAGCGCCGTTACTGCCCACAAGACCAAACACTTCCCGCACCCCAACATCCAGAGTTGCTTTATTGACCGCTTTGACAGTGCCAAACGCCTTACTGCATTCTTTGACTTCTATCATGGCTTCTCCTCCTTGTAACACTCCCTAATAATGTAGATCAGCTCTTCCGCTTCCATTCCCATAGCCTTTCCCTTCCGGATCAGGGTTTTCAGTTCTTTTATATAGGAAGCTTTGCTAAGTTTACGCACTTCTTCACTGTCTGCAATAAAGTTTCCTGTTCCTTTAACCGGGTAGATCAGTCCCTCCTGTTCCAGCTGCATGTAGGCTCGCTGGATGGTGTTGGGGTTGATCGATAATTCCATGGCCAGCTGCCGCACAGAGGGCATTCTGGAGCCTGGCTCCAGTACTCCCTTCAGGATCAGGTTCCGGAATTTCTCCTCCACCTGCTCGTACAGTGGCCTTCTGTCCTGATAATCTAAAACGATCATAGACAGGCCTCCTCCTTTCTAAGTGTATTAATACGTTTAATACACTTAAGATAGCATATGTGTACTTTAAATTCAAGACGGGAAATTCTTAAATGTTTATAAAGTGGAATGCGCCAACAAAAAACCTTCTCACAATCTCCCCTGTTTTTCCAGGATTTTGTAAGAAGGTCTTCTATTTTTCTTAATATATTTCTGATTATGCTTTATATCAGCCTCGTACATCCTCGTTTCTGATAATTCTTATAGCATCTCCAGATACCATAAGTTCCTGCAAAAACAAGAAACAGATTCAGTGCAATTACGGATGTGGCTCCTGTATGATCCAGCATGTACAGCATCACATCACTGACCAGCAGGCTCCAGATATTTGCCCCCATATGAAGAAATACACTGGCAAACAGATTTCCTCTCCATTCCAGGATCAATGCGAAAAGCAATCCCATAATAGTTGCATACACTCCCTGGAGCAGATTCATATGGTAAATTCCAAATGTCAGTCCTGAAAACAGTGCAGCTGTGATCACGCGCATATTATCTCTCATACGAAGAAATACCAGCCAGCGGAAAATAACTTCTTCTGCAAAAGGTGCTGCAATCCCCATCCAGAAAATCAGACTCCAGATACTTTTCCCCTCGGAAATCAAGGACTGAGTTTCCTGATAAGCTTCCGGATTCAAATATTGCTGAAAAAGCCCTACCAGAATGTTTCCATATTGACCAAGAAATGCGCCAATTATAAGAAACCCCAGAATTTCAGGAACAGGAAGGTGACGATCAGCTGCAGGATATAATATCCCGGTTTCTTTTCTTCTTGAAAAATCGCCCCGATACAACAATATGCAGGGAACTGCAGCCAAAATCCCTGTCAGACCAGTCAGCATAAGCACATGCTGGTAATATGCACTCATATCTGCGCCAGTCCGCTGCACCAGAAAATACAGTCCCAGATAGGAGACAAGCTGGGAAAGCACAAAATGGATTCCCACCGGATACAGACACTTCCATGCCAAAACCGGCATTTTCTGTTTTCTTCTGGGGCTCAGGCGAAAAAATCCAGTATTTCCTCTGCCGAATTCACAATTTTAAAAGGATGGGCATTTTTCAGTTCTTCTTCGGTTCCGTACCCATAGGAAACTGCAATGCATTCCAATCCGGCGCGTCTTGCCCCAAATACATCATGCTCTTTATCCCCCACCATGATCACCTGGTCACGGTGTTCAGAAAATCCCAGCCGCTTCAGAGTTTCCTCGATCACCTCTGTCTTATTGGTTCGTCTACCCTCAGGCTCACTTCCAACCATCTCGTCAAAATAAGAATCAATATGGAAATATTCCGCAACAATCTTCACAAAATTCTCTGGTTTGGAAGATGCAATGGCAAGTTTGTATCCTCTTTGTTTCAGTCCGGATAACATTTCCGGAATGCCAGGATACAGTTCATTCTCATAAATCCCCACTGGTGCATATCGTTCTCTGTAAATCCCAACTGCCTTTCTTGCCGTTTCTTCGTCAATTCCCGCATATTCCTGAAACTGCTCCAAAAGGGGCGGTCCCACAAAAATGCGCAGCTTCTGAAGATCTGGTTCTGGTTTTCCCACCTTCTCCAGAGCATATTGTACGGATTTGGTGATTCCCTCCCCGGAATCGGTGAGAGTTCCGTCCAGATCAAATAAAATAGCTTTGTACATCTGTGTTTTGCCTCCTGTACCGTCATGTAATTTTTGTCGTTGATTTTTCAGGTCTTTCGCTATATGAGTGTTAATTATAACATCATTTCTTTATAACGTCCAGATGGCAAAATCTTAGTTGATGGTTACCATTCACTCCATGACCAGTAACAATTGATGCACACTTTCAAAACTCCCATATAGGCATATGCACAATTCTTCTCCCATCTATTACCGCAATCACCTTCACAGTATTTTCCTTCGCTGTAATCGGCTGGTCAAATATAAGGGTATCCCCCTTCTGGTGCCAGAAAATCTCATCACCATTTAAGTTCAAAGACAGAATTGTAACATCCTGCTCACCGGTAGTTCTTATAACTTGTATTTCAGGATATTCATTTACAGGGACTGTTTCTTCGTGTACAAAACGTATTGTGCCATTTTCATTATCATTTATGTTATTGTTTTTATTTATGTTTTCATTTTTTTCTCTATTTTCATCATTTCTGTTATAGAATCCAAGTCCATGAGATGTCTTTGCCATTCCTACTGCTGTAAAAACCGTGCCGGCCCCCGTGAGCTTCAAGTACTCACTGGTATTTTCTTTTTTGGAACTTTCCGTAATTTTTGCTTTGACCCTATTCTCTTTTTTCCGATAAGTATTCTTTGTTTCTCTGGCAGTAATCCTGCTTTCACTTATATTTTCATCTGCTGCGGTATCTTCTGACTTTTCTTCTTTGCTTTTTGAGCTA
Organism: Blautia faecis; assembly: GCF_027662325.1. Taxonomy (NCBI): domain Bacteria; kingdom Bacillati; phylum Bacillota; class Clostridia; order Lachnospirales; family Lachnospiraceae; genus Blautia; species Blautia faecis. The sequence goes on from NZ_JAQDKY010000020.1 coordinate 29,960, forward strand.
TCCTTCTTTACACGGGGAGTGTTTTTTGTAGTATTGCTTTTAGACTCAGTTCCATTGGCACTGTTGTCTGCATTTATATTCGTTTTCTTATTCTCTGAGTTTTTGTTTGCCGGTAAGGCTGCCGTGACACTGTTTTCTTTCTTTATTTCTTTCTTGTTTTCTTTTGGTCTTCTCTCAGAACCCGCAGCTTGAGGTTTTTCCCAGCCCTCCTCATCACCTGTGTTGTCACCGTTCTCTGTTTTCGACAAGCCAGCTCCTGCGTTGCTATTATTGCTATTATTGTTGTTACTGTTATTATTCCCGCTGTTGTTATCGTTACTGCTGCCGCTATTATGACTGTTATTATTACCGTCATTTTCTATGTCATTACTGCTAGTACCGCTATTCGCGCTGTCATTATTGCTGTTGTTATTACTTTCATTACCATTACTGCCCCCATTTTCTTTCTGCTCTGGCTCCGTAGTTTCCTGATTTCCTTCAGCCTCCTCCCAATTATCAAATATACCTTCATCAGCACCAATATCGATATCAAATCCCCCAAATTCCCCACCATAGGTGTAAAGCATACCACCTTTGGTAATAAGTAAAATCACGGTCACCACCAGAAAAATTCCAGGTTTCCGAAAGTTATTCCAGATGCTGTGCGAATATATACCTTTTCGATTTGAATTTTTCGCAATTTTTCTCCTTATGCTTCTCCATCTTTTCATTTTCCCTCACCTGTTTCACTTTCCATCTGTTTTTCCCAGATTTCAACGCTCTTACAATCCGTCCCATCTGCCTTACTGCTTCTGTATAAAACATAAAGTCTCCTGCTGGAATTCTTCTGACCTCTTCGCAAAAGGAACAGTCCATATTTCCCATACCCTTCTGCAAATTCCGGCGCATACAAAAGCAGCTGCTCATAATACACGGCGGCCCGTTCCCACTCTTTCTGAAGTTCCGCATTTACCGCCAATAATAAAAGCAATTTTCTCTGCTCTTCATCTTTCGTATATTCTTTTTGCAGTTTTTGCAAAGCACTTTCTGCATGCTCGCATTTTTTAAGAAGAAATTTATCTGCTTCTTTGTCTGTACTTTTTTTATCCGCTTCTGCTGCAAATTTCTTTGACAACGAAGAAGACTCATTTTCCTCTATCTCGTAATATCCTTTCGTTACTTCTGCCAATGCACTTTCGAAAGCTGCCTGCTGCTCTGATCCTGCAAGAAATACACCTGCAGCCAGCAAAATCCCCGTAGTTCCAATCACCACCGCTGCATTTTTTCTGGCAAGCCCTTTTCTTTTTCCTATACCAGAAAGCATTTTTCTTGCCTGTGCCGCATTTTCAAATCGTCTTTTCCCCTGAGGCCGGGTACATTTATAGAGAAACAAAGCAAACCCAGGAACTTTCCACAAAACAGATAACCAGTTTTTTCCTGCCAGCGCCTGTAATGTTTTTCCCAAAGCATAAAGATCACTGGAGCTGTTTACTTTTCCCTCATATTGTTCTGGAGCTGCAAAGCCTTCTGTTCCCATACAGATCCGCTGATTTTCTCCAAATCCAAACACCGCGCTCCCAAAATCCACCAGATACAATTTGCCCGAATCTGAAAGCATAAGATTATCCGGTTTCAAGTCCCCATAATATACCGGCGGCTTTTGCCCATGAAGATATTCCAGAACTGCAAGCACAGTGTCTCCGTGGGAAAGAAGCTCATCCACTGCAAAAACATGTCCCTCCTTTAACATCTGTCCAAGGGACTTTCCACGAATATATTCCATGATCAGATAACAATGATCCCCATTTTCCACATAATCTACCATCCGTGGAATGGATGGATGTTCCAGAAGCCGCAGCAGTCTGGCTTCACGCTTTTTCTCAAGGGGAAGTTCTTTTACTGCCCAGTAATTTCCAAGCTCCATATCCCTGGCAAGGTACAAATGCCCCTCCCCACCTGCACCTACCTGCTCCAGGATACAGTAACGCATTTTCAAGATCATACCTGTAAGATTGATGATAATCACCTCGATTTTCACATAAAACGCAACCCTTTACCAACAACAAAAACGAGACAAAAAAGGCTTCAACTCCTTGTCCGCGTAAATTAAGTGAATGCTGCCGATGACTTCCGGCAAATGATAAATATAAACAGAATAAAAATTAGTGATTATGAAATGCCCGCTATTCTGAAGCATGATAAAAAAACTCCAGATCAGACATGTAAGAATGTAATCAGAATTATAACATTTAAAGTCCATTGTGAAAAGCACTTTATAAAAATTTTATAAGTGCTTTTCACAATCTCAGATTAAATCTGAATCGTCCTTCCCAGTTCTGCGGACGTTCTGTGTGAAATGGAAATAACGGTACGATCCTTTGCCACACGTTTCAATGCGGCCAGAACAGCCTTCTCTGTCTCCGCATCCAGGTTTGCAGTAATCTCATCCAGAAGAAGCAGTTTGGGCTCTGCCACTGCTGCCCTGGCAATGGATAGCAGCTGCCACTGTCCCTGGGAAAAAATCTCCGGGGTGCAATAAGTATCGTAACCATTTTCCAGACTCTCAATTGCCTCTTTTAAACCTGTAAGCTCTGCAACAGCCTTTACCTGACGCTCAGAGATCCGGTCATCATATAATGTAATCTGGTCGCGTACGGTTCCCGGCACCATGTGAAAAGTCTGCTCTACGTATCCAAAGAGTTTCCGTCGTTCTCCAGCCCTCACAGCCGTTGCCGGAATGCCGTGGAGCAGTACCTGCCCCTGATCCGGCTCATAAAGTCCAAGAAGCAGCTTCAATATCGTACTCTTTCCTGCACCAGTTCGTCCGAGTAGAGTCACCTGATCGGTATCCATCACCTTGAAATTCAGATGTTCCAGCACCACATGCTCATCATAGCCGAAGGTTACATTCCGGAATTCTACAAACGGAAAACTATTACTGCCAGAAGCTCCCAGTCTGTGCCTTTCTTCCATATCAGCCATCGCTTCCTTTCGGCTAATCTTTTCATTTCTGTTTTCTTCTATTTTTGTTGCCGGATTATTCCAGGTTTTCTCGGTATCTCCATTCTCCTGTGCGCCATTTTCTTTCTCCTCCAGCCCAAAGAATTCATTAATCCTATGGATTCCAGCTACCGCGGACTGGATGGTCTGAATCTCCATTCCAAGACTTTCCACCGGCGAAAAAATCTGTGAAATATAGTTGATCACAGCCACTGCAGTTCCCGCAGACATTCCAAAAAACGTGAGCACCATCTTATTTCCAGATGCTGAAAGCAGCATCACAGCTGCAACCACGACTGCATTTAAAATCAAGATCACCGGTGAATATACTGCATCATAAAAATTGGTTCTCTCCATTGCCTGGTAACTTTCACCGATGTAAGTGTCGTAACGCTCTTCCATATATTTTTCCCTGCCAAGGCAATGGATGGTACGGATATTATGAAGGGTTTCCGGCACATGTCCAGAGGCTCTTCCCACAGCCTTACGGTTTTCGATCTGGGCTGCCAGCATGTTTTTCTGCACATGTCTGGTAAACCAGAAAAGAAATGGCAGTATTACAAGAAGCACCACAGCGAGACCCTTATTTTCAAACCAGATCACCACCAGAATACTGATAATCTTGCAGGCGTCAGCAAACATACTGATGATCCCTGAGGTAAAAAGATTTTCCACAGTATCTACATCACCAACAAAGCGTGAAGCCAGAGTTCCAGGTTCCAGCCCTGTCAGTTTGTCAGAAGTAAGGCATATGAATTTTTCCATAAGGCTGCTTCTAAGTGCATGTGTGATTTTCTGCCCAAATACGGTAAGCAGACCTTCCCTGGCAGATTCCATGAATCCGGTAAGTGCAAGCATTGCAAAATAAAGGAAAATCACCCAGAATGTCACGGCTTTTCCCGCTGTAACTGTATCTACGATTTTTGCCAGGATCAGCGGCGGGATAAGAGCCGTTACCACTGCGCCTGCTACAGCAAAGACAATACCCATAGACAGCCATTTCTGCTGCAGAACTGTTTTCCAGATCACACCTTTTACCTGTCTTTTTTTCGCTTTTGCAATTTTCCCTTTTCCCTTGTTTTCTACCGGAAAAACATTTGCATCTGACCTTCTGCTCTTTTCCAAAATCATATTTTCTTCTGATTTCACGTTGTTCTTATTTCTGTCTGTCTTCACTCTCTGCACCTCCTTCCTCAGTAAATAATTTCTTATACTCCGGTACCTTCACAAGTAATTCTTCATGCGTACCCACCACTGTTTTTCCATCTTCCATCCAGATGATCTGATCCATCTGCGGAAACAGATACAGACGGTGGGAAATCAGCAGCACAATATTCTCTTTCGCCTGTGCTTTCAAATTGGCAAAAATCTGTCTCTCGGTGCTCTTATCCAAAGCCGAAAAAGGATCATCCAGAACCAGAACTGGCTTTTTGTGGCAAAGAGTTCTTGCAAGAGCCAGACGTTTTCCCTGTCCGCCCGAAAGACGTACGCCACCATTTCCTACCAGAGTCTGTAAACCATCATCCATCTCATTTACTTCTTCTGCCATGCAAACCATTTTCAGGAAATCCTCTGTCTTTTTCTGTTCACCCATAAGCACATTGTTTTCCACGCTGTCGTTAAACAGCTCCGGATCATGACCAAGATAGCCTATGATATTCGTCTGCCAGGATGGGGGCATATTCTGAAGTTCTTTGCCATCCACAAGAATCTGACCTTCATATGGATACTCGCACAAAAATACTTTTCCCAAAGTAGACTTTCCGCAGGCCACTGGTCCGGTGATTCCGATCATCTGCCCTTTTTCAGCCTTGAAGGAAATATCCTTCAGAATCTGTTTCCCGTCCGGATAAGCAAAATTCAGATGACGGACCTGTAATTGTTTTACGCTCCTGCAGCGGATTTCTGACTGGGCTATCTCTAGCTGAGATAGCTCTTTCTGCGACAAGGTTTCTTCTGCCTGTTTAGCAGACATATTTTCCTGCCTTTCCACTTTCCCATTTTCCAGAATTCCAGACACATTTTTCTCACTCTTTGGGATTTCTTCCTGCTTTGTCAAAAGCGGCTTAATACGCTTCCAGGAAACCTGCGCCTTATGCACTGCATTAAACAGCTTCGCTGCACTGGATGACTTCACAGACAGCTTCACAAAACATGCCAGGAAAGTAGTAAAAGATGCAATCGTCCATGTGCTCCAGCCTGTTCCCAGAACATTTTTCTGTCCAAAATACAGGATAAACAGTACCCCGGTCATGGAAATGATCCGGTACAAAGGCGGCATGATGGAATTCCAGATATTCGCTTTTACTGCTGACTTTTCATAAGCGGTAAGATTTTCTTCATATGCCTTGCGGCGCTCCTCTTCACATCCAAAAACACGGTATGTAACAGCATTTTCCGCCCGATCCAGAGTCGCTGTACTTAAATGTCCAGACTGCTCTTTGTATGCAGTTCCGGTTATCTGGATCATTTTTTTCATTTTTTCCGCCGTCATATAAGAAACCGGCGGGAAAATCATGCAAAGCAAGGCAAGCCTGAAATCATACCACAAAAGCATTCCTGCATAAGCAGCCAGGGCAACTCCTGTATCAAAAATCTCCGTAGTGAATTTGCGCATTCCCTCTACGCAGTCATCCACATCCAGGATTGCCTTGGTCATAATGCTTCCCTCGCCCTCTTCCCGAAGGCTTGCACGACTTTTCCGCACCAGACTGGCGTACAGGATTTCTTTCATTCTGCGATTTACATTGTTGGCAAAACGCCGCACATAAAACCGCTTAATATACCTGGCAGTCTGGACAATTGCAATGGCGGTCACATAGCCCGGCACCAGAACCAGCATATCTGAAAACTGGTCAGCCCCTTGCAGGATATCCACCAGGCATCCGGTCATTTTCCCCTCAAACCAGGGGCCTGCCAGAAGGCCGATATTATAGATCAAACCGGAGATAATCACTGCCAGAAGCACTTTCCATTCTTTCTGGAAATAGGAAAACACCCTGTCCGGCTGAAAATTTGTATGATGTTTCGCTTTCATCTGACATTTCCTTTCTGCCTTAAAGCATAACGATACAAAAATGAGACAAAACACACTATGTAAGCTTTACCTCTTATCGCAGCAGCCGTCAGCGTCTCATGCAGGCATGAACCTGGTCACGTCGCTTGCGTAAAGAAAAAAGGAGCCGCTCACTTCCAGCTTTTCCAGAAAGTGCCGCAGCTCCATACCACAGACCATGCCCTCATAATCTGCTTATTATTTTATTACATCTTATCCGGTGCCTCGAATCCAAGAAGATCAATACTTGTCTCAAGCACTCTCTTGGTCAGCTGCAGAAGACGGATATAGGATTCCTTCTGCGCCTGATTCTCTTCGCTGAGGATCTTGGTCTCATGATAAAAGCTGTTGAATGCATTGGAAACCTCATAAATATATGCACAGATTTTATGCGGAGCTTTTTCCTCAAATGCACTCTCGATCATACTTCCAAATCCACTGAGCTGAAGCATCAGGTTCTTCTCGCTGCCGTTAGATGCCGGAAGGATCTCACCTGCTTCAAGATTTCCGCCTGCTTCCACATAACGGTTCAGGATGGATTTGATACGAACGATTGTATAAAGGATGTACGGACCTGTATTTCCCTCGAAAGAGGTGAAGCGGTCTACATCAAAAATATAATCCTTGGTAGCCTGATTGGAAAGATCGCCATATTTAATTGCTGCCAGACCTACAATCTTAGCAGTATCTCTTGCATCTTTATCACGGACACTTCTGTTCTCTACGATCTTTGTGAACATTTCCTCATCAATATCGGCAATCAGGTTCTCAAGGCGCATAACACCGCCCTCTCTTGTTTTGAACGGTTTGCCATCTTTTCCATTCATAGTACCGAAGCCAAGGAAGGAAAGCCTTGTGTCTTCTTTCACAAGACCGGTCTTTCTTGCGCAGCGGAAGACCTGAATAAAATGAAGCTCCTGACGTTTGTCAACAACGTAAAGGATCTCATCTGGCTGGAACAGCTTCATACGCTCTACAATTGTGGCAAGGTCTGTAGTAGTATAAAGAGATGCTCCATCTGATTTCAGAAGCATACATGGCGGGATTTCCTTGGTATCGGTCTCCTCTTTAACGTCTACAACAAGCGCTCCCTGATCCTCATATGCAAAGCCTTTTTCCTTCATCATCTCTACCATGTCCGGAATGTAAGGCTGCGCATCAGACTCTTTTTTCCACAGATCAAAGGATACGTTCAGATTCGCATAGTTTCTCTTAAGGTCTGTAACAGAAACACTCATAATGTGGTTCCAGAGAGCCATGTACCCCGGCTTACCCTGCTGAAGAAGATGAGTTGCCTCCAGTGCTTCCTGACGGTATGCCTCATCCTCCTTGGATTTGCCGCTTGCACATGGATAAATCTCCTCAAGCTCACTGATAGTAAAAGGTGCCTCTGCAGGATATTCACCTGTATAGCTGTCATCAAAATATACAAGCTCCGGCTGTCTGTGCTTCAGCTCTGTAATGATCAGTCCCATCTGAAGTCCCCAGTCACCAAGATGAACATCACCGATCACCTTATGGCCTACGAAACGACCGATTCTCTTAATACTTTCACCAATAATTGCAGAACGGAGATGACCTACATGAAGAGGTTTGGCAACATTCGGTCCGCCGTAATCGATTACGATGGTCTTCGGCTCTTTGGCTGTGTCTGCACCAAGCTTCTCATCCTTCTCCATCTCTTTCAGATAATCTGCAAGAAACTCTTCGCTGACTTTCAGGTTGATAAATCCGGGCTTTACCATTTCTTTCATGGAAAATACTTTGGAATCTGCCAGATTGCCCACTACGTCATCTGCGATCATAAATGGTGCTTTCTTATAAGCCTTAGCTCCCGCCATGGCACCATTGCACTGGTATTCGCAAAGGTCAGGACGGTTGGAAACGCCTACTTTACCGTAGGATGAATCGTATCCTGCTTTTTCAAATGCTGCAGAAAGCTCTTCTGCCATGTAGTCTGTAAGTTTTTTCATAAATCCTCCTAAATTTTCTTCTCAGAGAGAATACTTCTGTTTTCTTCTGAATTCGTTCCGAAAATATATATTCTATTTCGGAATCTTTTCTAAAAAAATCAATTCTTTTCAATTACTATCTATAGGTGACATCCAAAACTAATGTTTATAAACTATAGCCATTTCTTAGCTTCTATGCAGTCACTTTCTTAGAACATGCGATTGCAAGAGAACCATATCCAATATGGCATGCCACACTAAGTGACAGCGGATCCATATGGATTTCCATACCAGGAAAGGTTTCCTGCATCTCCTGCTTCCACTCTTCTGCCTCTTCCGGATTACCTGTGTAAGCAGCCTGAAGACACATTTCTCCATTCTGGACAAACGGTGCAAAGCGTCCCTCAAAATCTGCCTTCATAGCCTTCAGCATAGTACGTCTGGCCTGCTTCTTGCCTCTTACCTTGGCAAAAGCATCCAGCTTCTCACCCTGGAGCTGCAGCACCGGCTTCAGATTCAAAACGGTACCTATTGCAGCTGCAGCAGGTGTGATCCTGCCGCCCTTTTTCAGATATTTCAGGGTTTCCAAGGTAATATAAATACTGGAATTAAATTTCTCTTCTTCCAGGATCTTCTTAATTTCAGCTCCGCTTTTACCTGCATCCCGAAGGGCAATCGCGTCCACCACAGATTGACGCTGGGTTACGGAAATTCTCTGATTATCTACCACGTGCACTCTGCCCTCATACTCCTGGGCAAGTCCCATTGCAGTAGCACAGGTAGCGCTGAGACCACTTGACATGGGGATCTGTACAATCTCATCATACTCTTTCAGAAGGTTGTCCCATAATCCCATAGTCTCTCCCGGGCTTGGCTGGGAAGTGGAAATAGAAGCATCCGACTTCAGCCACTGATAAAATTCATCCTGGCTCAGGGTAATTCCCTCCAGGTACATTTTCTCATTAATAAAAAAAGGCATAGGAATAACAGACACTCCAAGTCTGCGTCCTTCCTCCTGTGTAATGCCGCTGTTACTGTCCGTTACAATGGCAATCTTACTCATTCAATCTCTCCTTATCTCATAAAAACTCATGTTCCTGTTCACTTCGTTCACAGCAACAGGCTTCGCGAACCTTACCAATGAACAGTAACAAACTTGCCGCCGTCCTGCCTTTTCTTCTGGCAGCTGGTTCTTTTTTTCCCAGTAAACAGCGACTGTAAATCTTCTTTCCCTATTCAGGGTCTTAAAGTCTATTATAATACCTGCGCTCCAGTCTGGCAAACACTTTAAAGAAAAGTCTCGAAAAAAATGTACCAAAATATTTCTTCATCTATAAAATTCTTTTGGCAAAAAAGAAAAAAAGACAGCCTACACCGCCCCTATAAGCAGTACTGCTGCCCCACATTTTATAATACAGCCAATTCCGCTCATCAGCCGCTCCGCCTGCGCCATAGTTTTCGGGAACATGATGTACCAGCGGAAAGCTTCCATTGTTTTCCGGATCTTCGCAGGCCAGAAAGAAAAATCTGACCATTTGTCCGGCAGCCAGCTCTGGGGAATATAGGATAAAAGCCTTACGCAAAAAAAAAGGCCGATTCCCCACAGTAAAATTCTAATAACAAAGCAGCTACATTTTCTAAAATCAATTTTCTTTTCTCTACTTCTTTGAATTCCATTTTCCCAGGTTCCGCGCTCCATCTCATACAGCCACCTGGAAACAGTTCTTATAAGCATTACAAGAAAAGTCACTGGAAACCAGGGCAAAATCACTTCCAGCCAGCTGTCATCCACTAATATTCCGGATAGTCCGTTTCCCACGAGAAAATCAGATGCAGCACCCTCCAGTTCCTGACCTTTTTTACCTCGGATCAAAACCTGAGTGCAAACCAGATTTTTTTGTGGCGGACGGATAAGGATCATATGCTGATTCCAGGATACCACACCTCGCACTCCGTAAATCTGCTCTCCCACAGTCAACTGACTTCCCGCACAATTTTCACTGCCGAAAAGCTCCAGGGCTGTGTCTTTATCGATCACGCATCCGGTTTCATCATTCTCTTCTAATAAAGCAGCCTGTCGGTCATACAAAGCAGCCATTCCCACAATGCCTGTCACCCGGGCATTTGTCTGTCTGAAATCCTCTGGATTCGTAACCACCTGAACTCCTCCATTCCACACAAAACAGAAATCTGTAATCTCATCACTACTTTGATAATTTTCCCAGATCTGCTTCGCCAGGTTTACTGCAGGATAATCTCCATACAGTTCAACCACCGCTGTATCTGTTTTTCCCACCTTCACATAATCTTTCATTCCAGAATAAAATAAAGCTGCGGCCAGCAATACTGCCATAACAACCTTCAGATATTTGGAACAGTAATTCTTCTTTTCACTTTCCATGCTAATTTTCAGAAATCCTCACCCTGCTTCCATCCTTCAGTTCCCTGTCTGCCTGGACGATCACAGCCTGATCCGTAGAAAGGCTTCCCTTACCCAATGCAGCAGTTGTCTGGTTTCTATCCTGCACAGTAACTTCCACTTTTCTTGCAACCATTACCGTTCCAAGCACTGTATTTTCTGTGTCTGTAACATACACATAAACCTTCCCATTCTCCTGGTACAGCGCTGAAAGCGGAACGCAGCAGGAATAAGGTCCAGCATCTTTTGATATGGAAAAATCTCCGCTCTGACCGATGGACAGACTGTTCGCCGGCATTATGATGGACAGGTCACGAATATCATTATCCTCCTTATTTTCTGTTATATTTTCCACTGTTGCTCCAGAAATATCATTATTGTTATTATCTGTGATTTTCACATCTGCGCCGGCAGATACATATTTTATATCATCTTTTGAGATGGTACCAGTCATTCGAAGAGCACCATCGGCTGAATATAAAACTACTGCTGCAGTCTGTCCTGTAAGGTCTCCGGTTTGCACGGACAGACTTTTGATCACACCGTCAGAAGGAGACGAAATCACTCCCTCTGTACTTTGAAGCACTGTAACCTTTTCCATATCTGCTCTGGCATTTTCCAATTCTCTTTGTACGTTCTCCAAGGTACTGTCTGAAGCCTCCGGCGTACTGGCATCGGACACCGCTTTTCCAGCACTTGCCAGAGTCTGGTTTCTTCCCGCGATCACTTCATTTAATGCTTCCTGTCTGGCTCGCAGATCATCCTGAAGGGCAGTTTCTGTGGCGGAATCATCCTCCTGTGTTACAGTGGTCTCACCATCATTAAATCCTTCCTCTCCATCTGTGAAGCCACTTAAATCATCCCCGGAAGTCTTTGCTTCCTTTTCCCTGTAAAATTCGTCAAGCCGCTGTTGGGCTATCTGAACTTCCGCCCTTGCATTATCCACGGAAACATTTCCGCTTTGCACAGCCAGATCATAAGAATTTCCAGCCCATGTCTGCTCCGCTGCACGCTTCTGGCTGTTCACCTTTTTCTGGCTTTCCAGATCCTTTGCCTGCCCTTCCAGAGTTTTTACTTTATCGTCCAGATTCTTCAAAGCCGCCTGAATGCTGTTCTGGGATAGCTTCAATAAAATATCCCCTTTTTTCACAGTCTGCCCTGCATGTACCATCACCTGCTCCACTTGCAGATTTTCCAGTACAAACACCGCCACTTCCTGACTGCCCTCCACTTTTCCAGAGCCTTTCACCTCATGAGTGATCATCTGATTTGCCGGGTTCTTAGTCTGGATCTGTATCACATTTACAGAATCCGAAACTCTTGACAATATGGTAAAAATCAGCATCATTACAAAAAACAGGCAAGTTGCCTGAATTAATTTTTTCTTCATGTCAAACTCCCATTCTGTTCCTGAACATATTTGTAAAACACTCTGCATTCTAACTATTTCTTTTAAATTCCATTGACAATATATTTTATCAAACTGTCGTTTTTTATCGTCACTTTCCAGTTGTTTCTCTTTTTATTCTTTTACCGCCGTAGAGACAATTCCCTGCTCCAGATAGTCCTGTCCGGACAAAAATACCAGAACTGCCGGGGCCAGCGCCACCACAGAGGCCGCAAATGCAAACCCTGCCTGCTCCAACTCAATATTAGGCAGGTACAAAGACAACGGCCACAATTCTTTTGTTTTCAAAAATGCCATCGGCTGTTCGATCAGATTCCAGTATTCCAGAAAGCCCAGAACAATGGCAGAAATGACGCCAGGTGAGCCCAAGGGGATGGCAACTATAAAAAACAGTTTAAGCTCACCTGCACCGTCAAGTCTTGCCGCTTCCAGAAACGCCAGAGGAATCCCTTTGAAAAAGCGGTACATAATAAATATGGGGAATGTAGAAAAAACCGCCGGGAAAATAATCCCCAAAAGCGAGTCAAGAAGCCCAATTTTATCCAACACCAGATAATTGCCAAGAAGCATAACCTGAAACGGCATCATCATCAGTGCAATATACAAAGTAAACAATATATTTTTCCCTGGAAAATCAAATTTGGCAAATCCCCATGCAGCAGGCATTCCAACCAGAAGCCCGCCAGCGAGGGCACCAACCGTAATCTTCACCGAGTTCCAGAACATTACGAAAAATTCCGGTGAATCCAGCAATACTTCCACATAATGTTTCAGAGTCGGATATTCCGGAAACAGCTTCCAGGAAGCATATCCTTTCGCCCCCTCCTGCAGCACTGGAAACAGCAGATCTGTAAGCTCATTTTTTCCCATAAGAGAACCAACTACCAGAAATAAAACAGGAAATATAAAGACCAAAGCTAAAAGTACAAGAAAAAAACAAGTTATCTTTTTCACTTCTTAATCCTCTCTTTCCCATGCTTTTTGCAGTAAAAGTACCAGAACCATGATCGCAATTCCAGTAACCACTGCCGCAGCCGCCATCTTATCCATGGCCAGGTCTCTGTACCAGTTATTGAACAGATGCTGCAGAAGATACATGTTCTCCTGTGGATAATCTCCTGCGACCAGATAAGCCTCCCGGAATACTTTAAAGCCGTTCAGCAGCGACAGAACTACAATGGTAAAAAGAGAGGGTAAAAGATTGGGACAGGTAATCCTGGTAAAGCATTTCCAGGCACCTGCTCCATCCACCTTTGCTGCCTCATAAAGAGATTCCGGAATTGTGGAAAGGCCTGCCAGCCACAGTACAATGTCATACCCTAAATTTCGCCAAATATAACTGATCACCAGCACCCAGAAGGTAGCCTTTGTATTCAACCAGTCTATACTTTTCAACGACAACATTTCCAGAAAATGGTTCAAAAGCCCCTGTCCATTAAAGAGTACTTTCCATAAAATTGCCACAGAAGCAACTGGAATGGCCATTGGAAGCAGAAATGCGGTTTTCATCAGCTGCTTCTGATTTTTCCCAAGTCCATTTAGCAGGACAGCAGCTGCCAGTGACAAGACCACCAGTAACGGAATACAGATTCCGAAAAACCGCAAGGTATTTTTCCCGGCAAGAAGAAATGCCTGATTGGAAAATATCATCTGATAATTCATAAATCCAGTAAACACTCCATTTACAGCTCCCAAAAAAGATCTGCGGATCACATCCACATAAGGAAGCAGCCAGAATACACAGACTCCTGCAAAGCTAGGGAGAATAAATAAAATCCCTTTCAGGGCATGTTTTCTTTTCAAAAAATTTCCTCTTTTCTATCTTTCATTCAGCATTATAAAAATAGCAAAGAAATCTCTATTCTTTCTCTAAAGCGTGTTTGAAAAAGGCTTTCTGCAAGATGTGCGCCACAATTTGTGGGAGATTTTGTCCGGTTTTCAAACAGGCTTTAAAATTAATTAGAGAAATTTTAGAGATTTGCGTATATAATGGATAACAGATTATAAGGAGAGGAGTTTCTTATGAGAATCTTAATAATAGAAGATGACAAAGATCTGGCGCAGCTTACAAAGCTTGCACTTGAAAAAGAAAATTTCACGGTAGATATATGTCTGGATGGTGCGGAAGGTCTTTACTATATGCAGGAAAATATGTATGATCTGGTACTTCTGGACCGCATGCTTCCTTCCATGGATGGAACCCAGGTTTTGAAAGAAGCCAGACAGTCCAACATCTCAACCCCTGTTATTTTCCTTACGGCACTTGGCGAATTACAGGACAAAGTCAACGGATTGAACTGCGGAGCAGATGATTACATGGTAAAGCCCTTCGCTTTTGAAGAGCTTCTTGCAAGAATCCACAGCATTATGCGCCGTCCCGGAAAATGGGGTGACTTAAATCTTCTGAAGCTGGGAGATATTGCTTTTGATCCTGAATGCGGGCGCCTTACCAAGGGTGCAAAAGAATGCACTCTTTCCGGCCGCGAAAGTGCCCTTCTGGAAGTATTTCTCCGAAATCCCGGTCAGGTTCTTCCCAGAAACCTTCTTCTCTCCCGCGTATGGGGCATGGAATCCGACGTAGAAGAAGGAAATCTTGACAACTACATACATTTTCTCCGTCGCCGCCTGAAATCTGTGGAAAGCACACTGGTTCTCAAAACCATACGCGGGATAGGTTATCAGTTGGAAGTCTGTCAGTAAACAGCATTCTCGTTTTATTTCGGTAATCTTATCACAAATGTACTTCCGCCACCCGGAGTATCCAGAATACGGATACTCCCTTTATGTAACGTCACAATTTCCCTGGCAATGCAAAGTCCAAGTCCAAAATGCTGTTTCTCCTTTCTGGCCGGATCAGCCCTGTAAAATCTTCGGAATACAGCCTCCTTATTCTCATCCGAAATTCCCGGACCATTATCCTGTACATAAAGCTGAAAATATTTTTCATTTTCTTTTACTCCCATTTCCATCCTGCCACCGACCGACACATAGCTTGCCCCGTTATCCAAAAGTATTCCCAGTACCTGACTGATTCTGGCACTGTCACACTTACAGATAGAAAGAGGCTCCTCTGGCAGAACTACTTTCAGGGAAATCTTTTTCCCATGCAGAATAGGCTGGTATTTCTCATATGTATCCAGAAGCAAGGTATCAAGCTCACAATCTGTCTTCATAATACTCCAGGATTTATTGTCAGCATTTGCAAGAGAAAGCATATCCCCGATAAGCCGGGACATCCTGTCTCCCTCACTTTTTATGGTTTTCAAAAATCTGCCGGCATTTTCCCAGTCAGATTCCATTGCCTGTACACTTGACAATATCACAGCCAGCGGAGATCTCAGTTCATGGGATGCCGAAGCAATAAACTGGGTTTGTTTCCTTTGATTCTCTTCCAAAGGGCGAAGCATTTTTCCTGTAAAAAACCAGGAAAATGTAACCAAAGCCAGAACTGCAAGCAGCACCATACCTCCAAACCAGACTCTTTGATGAAAGATCTGTGTTTTCAACCCATCAAGAGGATATACCAGCACCAGGCTTAACACGCCGCTTCCCTTAGGAATCAAGGCTGTACAGGCATAAAAATCTGAAGTTTCAAAATAAACCGTTTTGGAAAGAGAGAGGCTTCCCATATAGTCCACATCAAGCCCCTGCTCTTCCCGGGAAATTCTGGCAGCCTCTGTCAGCATATTTTCTACAGAGCTCAGATCATCTCCCTTTTTATCCTGATCTTGGCTTTCTGTATCCAGTTTATCAAAATACAGCTTTTTTCCGTTATTCCGAATGCGAAATTCCACCTTGTATTCCTGCTTTGCTTCCAGTATCCACTTGTGAGAAAGCACAGTCTGATTTTCCAGATAAGCCACACAGGAATTTCCATTATTTAAAAATCTTTCGTAAGTATTATGGGTAAGTCCCCTCTCGGAGATCACAAGACAGGAAACTGCCATCAGGATCAGTATTCCGCTTGTGATCAGTGATGCAAATATGGTCATTTGTCTGTGAAGCTTTTTAAACATCTCTTACTCCTTCTATTCTGCCAGATACAGGTTCACCTGCTGCATGACTGCATTTACCGCCTCATCAAGGCTGATTTCCCCATTCAGGTAACGCACTCCGTTTTCACAGACAGCACTGGTAATGATTGTATTATCCAAAACCGGAGTTGTAAGCATTTTTCCAAGCTGTTTTAATTCATTCACCTTATCAGCGGACGGAACTTTTATACTGTATACCAATTCCTGACCGTTCTCGCTGTTACTGCTGCCGCCAGTAACTAACACGTTTCCAGCCTCTCCCTGATTCCAGTAGTCCTCTCCATTGTAAACAGCTTCCACTACAGGGAACCCATCTTCTCTGGAAAGCATCTGTCCTTCCTCAGAAAATAAATATTCCACGAATTTCTCAGCAGCAGCTTTCTGGGAAGCTCTGGAGCTGATTCCGATTCGGCTGACCGGAATGAAACAATTTGCCATCTGCCCATTCCAAAGTGCATAGGACAAGGAAGTATCTATCTCTGCCATAGAATTTACAAATGCAAAATCCAAAGGCGAAAAAATATCACCTAAAGCAAATTCACAGTTTCGGGAAAGCAGCACGGCAGTTTCTCCCGAAATACTGCCAGCTCTTTCATATACTGGCTGTTCACTGTCATCAAAAGCCTGTGGATAAGCAGCCTTTAATTCATCCATAGCATCCTTTCCAGCCTGATAAATTCTTTCGGACTGTTCCAGAAATTCCTTGATCTTTTCTTCGTCCAGAGTTCCATCCGCCTTCATCCATGCTGCGGAATTGTTATCTGCCAGTTTTTCCAGAAGTGCCTGTGGATACATGGAATAAAGTAAGGGCAGCTTATAGATGTTTTCCGAAGTCAGTCCATATTCATCCTTGTGCTTCGTGAGCACATCAGCAAGAGAAGCCAGATCTGTCACTGCCTGCACATCCTCCTTGTTTCCCTCTATCATAGGAATTCCAAATTTCACCGGCATCTCATAGATACTTCCATCCTCTTTTGTATAAGCACTTTCTATGTTGTCCAGTAATCCTGCCTCTTTCAGAATTCCACTTAAATCCTCCAGCATTCCCTGTTCTGCATAGGTTTCGGAAGAAATTCCGTCCAGAATCAGAATATCCGGTCCTTTTCCTGCCATAATTTCCGTATTCAGTGTTTTTAACGCATCTGTACGTGTTACACCATCGTTTCCAGACATTCCGGTTTCCAGTGTGAGATAAATATCCGGATATTTCTTCTGAAACATAACAACAGCCTGTCGAATACCGGAATTCTCTTCCAGGGAATATATGGTGAGCTCTGTATCCGGTACAGTTGGAGTATCTGCAGAATACTTATAAGAAACCAGCCTTCCGCAATTTAAACCGGAGCTGTAATCAATTTCCCCAATGTAAAACACGCCTTCCTGATCCATTGCCATACAGTTAAATGCCTTATTCGAAGAGCTTATGGAATTCAGGCTTCCATCAATTACCTGCTCAATTACATTGCCGCCAAATGCATAGCGGTATAAACCAGTCTGATCCACATAGAATATGGTGTTTTTCTCATCACCATCCAAAAACAGCAAAGCAGTACCGGAGGAATTTCCAAATTCCAGATTTGCAGGAGTCTTTTTCAGCTGCGCAGTCAGTGCATCGCCTCCACCTGCCGGCTTGCCGGAAGCCACATCATAATAATGCACATCTCCATCTGCAATCACAATCAGATACTCTGCAGTCACACACATATAATCTGTGGATTTTCCTTTCTCATACTCATGAACCACAGCCCCGTCAACAGGATTGATTTCCCAGATTCCATTTCCCGAAATCTGCAAAAACAGGTTGCCATTTTCCCCAATATCTATACTCCAGGCCATAGTTTCATCCAAAGCTTCTCCGATTTCTACCTTCTTTCCTTCACCGTCAGCGGGACAATAATAATATTCCATACTTCCCATGCTGTTCTCATCTTCAGATTCTATATACACGCCAATCAGAATACTTCCGTCTCTTCCAAGCGCTGCTTTATAAATGTATTCCCCTTCCACACCGAAAAAACCGGCAACCTTCTTCCCTTCTTCCCAGGTCTTGCCCTTGTCAGAGGACTGGTAGAGCATCAATTCGTAGTCACTGTTTCTTGCAAGCATTTTCAGGCTTCCCTCTTTCATAACCTGCAAATCCACAATCTCCATACATCCTTCCGGCACAGACAGTTCATTCTCCAGATACCGTCCCATTGCTTTGGATTCCACGGAATCTGCCTTGTCCTTCCCTCTGTCAGTACTGCCGCAGCCCATCAGGCTTCCCGCTCCCGCAATGCTCAGACATACTGCTGTAGAAACAGACAGAACTTGTTTCCATTTTTTATATTTTTGCATATTAAAAATCTCCTTCCAGTGGTATGCAATAATCCTACCAAAGGAATCTCTATGTAATCTCTAAACAAGTATATCATGTTTCCCCTTATATTTTGCAAAATTATAACCGACGAAACATAACATTGTCTATAGCCTGTCCTAAAAGCATTTCCACAATCTGCACACTCCACTTTACCCAAATAACAAAAAAACATACTTGGACACATGAATTGACTCATAAAAAGAACGGCCGTTAGCACAAATCATCTAATTTATGCTTTCAGCCGTTCGTTTTTATAACAATATTAACATTTATTGCAAAATATTAACCATTACTCACTTCTAAGTGCATCAATCGGATTCAGGTTGGCCGCCTTAACAGAAGGAAGCAGACCAAAGATGATACCGATCAGCATAGAGAATACTACAGAGCCTATAATCGCCGGAACGCTGATGGCTGTAGGTGAGCCTGCCACCTTGGATACTACTTTTGAAAGTCCGATTCCAAGAACAACTCCGATAATACCTCCAACACTGGTAAGTACTGCTGCCTCCGTCAGGAACTGTCCCAGAATCACCTTCTTTCTGGCACCAATTGCCTTCTTCAGACCAATCTCCTTGGTACGCTCGGTTACAGATACCAGCATGATATTCATAACACCAATACCTCCAACCAGAAGAGAAATACTTGCGATCCAGATCAGCTGGGAGTTGGTGCTCTCACTTAAATCCTGAAGATCCTTTACCCGCTGCATAACATCATCTGCTTTATACTTGAAGCCGCTGCTTCCACTGCCAGTGCTGCTGATAGATTTATTCAGGATTTTCGCCACAGCTGAACCTGTTTCACTCATGTTGTCCGTGCTGTCTACTTTGACGATCGCATTCTCAGGCTCATCAAATTTGTAAGAAATCGGCCAGCATTTATTTGGAATCATTACGGTTCCAATTACATTTTCATAATAGCTGTTGAAATCACTCGGTGTATCCATGTTGGGCAGGCTGTCAGCCGACTGGCGTACAACTCCTACAACTGTATAGGGTTCAGAACCGATCTCAATGATTTTTCCCACCGGATTCGCTCCCGGAAACATGGTATCAGCAGCATAGCTGTCCACCAGTGCCACCTTGCGGAAATTATCATAGTCAGCCTGTACAAATCCCCTTCCGGAACGAACCTGATAACCGCAGGTATTCAGATAATTGGTATCAATGCCATAGACCTTACCACCGGAAAAACTGCTGTTCTCATAGTAAACACTGCTGTTGTAGTCTGTTCTGCTGTAAAAAAATGTTGCATTCTCCACATGGTCTGTTTTTAACACTTCATCCTTCAGGCTCTGACTGAGGATCGGTGTAGAGCCGGAAGAACTGCCATCATAATAATCCACACTGTAAGCACTGTCACCCTGTGACAAAGTTACATTTACCGTGTTATTTCCAGAACCGATCAGGTTATCCTTAATCTGCTCACTCGTTCCCTTAATCGTGGAAACAATGGCAATAATAGATGCAATACCGATAATAATACCCAGCATTGTAAGGAAAGATCTCATCTTGTGTGACCAGATTCCCTGGAATGCCAGACGTATATTTTCAAACATGAAATCCCTCCTTAACCAAGACCGCCATATGATGTGGAATCATATCCCATAAACGTATCCAGCGATCCTTCCTTTGTCTTCATACCTTCTTTAATGGATTTCGAATAAGGGAATGCAATCTTGTCATCCATGGACAAGCCGCCGCTTACCAATACATAAGCACCACCGTTTACATTCTCTTTTACCTTAACGATCTGTTTCTTCAGCACACCATTGTCATCCTTGTACACATAGCTTACGCCGTCTTCCGTACGGACAAAAGCCTTGGAAAGAACAATGCCGTCAGTACTCTGCGCCTGCTGTTCCAGCTGGATATCCACCCAGTCTCCAACACTTACCTGCACGGTGTCATCTGTGATCTTGGCAGTAAAATTATAAGAAGAAACATTTGGATTGCTGTCTCCATAGTAATAATAGGAGCTGTCTCCATCAACTGCATAATCAGAAACCTGGATCACCTCAGCCTCAAAATTCATATATCCATTCTCACCATAAGAATTACAGTTCAAAATTGTGCCTTCCTTCACCTGGTCAAGCATAAGTTCCCCTACAGTTCCCTGTACGTAATAGCCGTCTTTGCTCTTAACAATCATAAAGGAATCAGATTCTGAATTGGTACCTGTAGCTGCATCTCCCACAGTGGTTACAATACCATCCAGCTTACTGGTGATCAGCTGTCTGGCAGCTTTCTTCTGAAGCTTACTGATACTGATCTCACTCTCCTGCACATCCAGTTCCAGACTGGCAATCCGGTTCTTCTGGATCTTAATGGCCTCAGAACGGGACAGGGAAGAGCTTCCGCCACCACTGCCTCCATCACCAGGAATATCCGGCTCGTCATCTCCATTATCATACTGCATAGCCCCGTCAAGGGTAAAATCCATTTCTGCAAAACGGTCAACCGGATTGCTGAGCATATTTCCATCGACCAGATAGTATCCGGTACAGGATCCTTTTCTGTTGGTATAATCAGCAATGGTATCCTTCTTATGGAATTCCAGCAGATACCAGTATCCGCCCGGATGAAGAAGAATGGTTCCGTCAGCATTATAGCCAGCCATCTTATTCAGAAAAGCCCCGGTTACATTAACCTTGCCTTTTGCACTGGAACAAAGATACAGATAAGGATCTTCTTCGGTTCCTGTTCCCTGATAAGGTTCTGTATCATAATCCAGAGTCAGGTAAAAAGGTTCCTCTCCATCTACAAATCCGTCATTTCCAACGGTAGCATTATTCTGTGCGGAACCAGAATTGCTTCCATCTGAAAATCCTCCCTGATTCGTGTCTGAAATATCACTGCTAAAACCATCACTGGAAGGTTCATCATAAAATCCGGAAGCAGTACCCGGATCGCCGGTACTATCCTCTGAATCATCTTCAGAATCATCTCCGGAATCAGCTTCTGTATCAACAGAAATATCTCCTGTGTCACCGCTTGTCATTTCATCTGCAGAACCAATATCTCCGCTTCCCGTTTCCTGGGTATCTGCAGAAGTAATTTCCCCATTTCCAACTGCCTGAGCGTCTGCAAATCCATCTGTCACAGCAGCCAGAAGCATTGGCTGCAAAACAGCTGCCAGATAATGATCAGAAGCAGTTACTGCGGAAGACAGTTCATCATCTCCCATAGAATCTGAGCTGTCATCTTCTGTAGAATCCTTTCCTGAATCAATCAGATTGTCTGCGGAGGAAGAATCGGAATCAAGAATCGGTCCGCCATTTTGCAGGCTGGCAAGTCTTTTCTTTGCAGCAGCAAGATCCTGCTGCTGCTTCTGAAGCTTCAGCTTGGCAATATTCAGTTCCATTTCCACAAGAGTCATATCAAAGGATATCAGCTTGTCTCCCGGCTTTACCTCATCCCCTTTGCTCACATAAACTTCCTGGATTATCATGTCTTTCTCTACGGAAATCCTCTGTGTTGCATTGGCATATACAGTTCCACTCAATGTAGCATCGGAATCATATCTTTCACCTGCCAGATCACTGACGCTTGCCACCAGCACCGCCTTCTGGCTTCCTTTCCGTACATACATCAGTCCGCCGCCAATACCGGTTCCTACAAGGGCTGTGACTACTACACCTATTATAATTTTCTTCGCTTTTCCCATAGGATCACCTCTTTTCCTGAAGCTCACCGTCACGGATCATAACTACCCGCTTGGCATGTGCTGCAATATCCGGATCATGAGTGATCATAAGAACAGAAACACCTTCATCATTCAGCTTCTGGAAAAGCTCCATAACCTGTCTGCCAGACTTACTGTCCAGTGCACCGGTAGGCTCATCAGCCAGTAGAAGTCTTGGATTATTTACAATGGCACGGGCGATGGCAACTCGCTGCATCTGTCCACCTGAGAGCTGATTGGGTCTGAAATCCACACGGTCTGCAAGCCCCACCCTGTCAAGTGCTGCAAAAGCGCGCTCGCGTCGCTCCTTCTTCGGCACATGAGCATAGTTCAGCGGCATTTCCACATTAGAAATAGCAGACTGCCTCGGAAGAAGATGAAAACTCTGAAATACAAATCCAATCTTGTTCAGACGGATATCTGACATCTCATTCTCAGAACATTTGCTGATGTCCTGCCCATCCAGGAAAAAAGTTCCCTTGGTTGCCTGATCCAGACAACCGATTATATTCATCAATGTAGATTTACCAGAACCGGAAGGTCCCATGATGGCTACATATTCGCCCTCTTCCATGGAAAAGTTTACGTCCTTCAATACCGGGACAATCATTTTTCCCTGCTGGTAATCTTTATAAATCCCCTTCAGTTCAAGTATCATCCTGCGGCCTCCGTATCATCAGAACCATACTGTCCAGGCTCATCAATGCTCTCATCCGTAAAATCTTCGTAATCGTCCCCTTCTGAATCATCCTCTATAAAATCTTCATCTGAGAAGTCTTCTGAAGAGTCTGTATAATCACCATCAATGGCTGCATCCATGCTTTCATCAGAAACACCTGTCTCAAAGTCCGCACTGGAATAGTCTCCATCCATAGGCTCCATGGTATCTCCGTCTGAGTACTCACTGCCATCCAGATTACTTTCCATATCAACAGCCTCCAGCTCCTCATCTGTCATCTCAGATACGTCCTTTGTCCGCATTCCCTCTGCTAGGCTGTCTGATGGGAACGCAATACTGTCATCTTCTGTAAGGCCATCTGCGATCTCATATTCTGAAAGATCATCATCATGCTGTCCAAGAACAACGGAGCGCTTCTCCAGCCTTCCCTTGGAATCTACAGCCCACACATATGGGTTTTCTGTATCTGCATCCACAATATAATAATCTCCCAGCCAGATACCTTTCTTCTGCTCTTCCTGTCCCTCATCCATTTCTATGTATACATGCTGTCCTAACATAAGTCCCTTTGATGAATCCAGAGTTACATAGAAAGGATAGGTACTGGAACTTGTAGTATCATCACCGCTG
This sequence comes from Blautia faecis, assembly GCF_027662325.1. NCBI lineage: Bacteria > Bacillati > Bacillota > Clostridia > Lachnospirales > Lachnospiraceae > Blautia > Blautia faecis. Next base: position 53,162 of record NZ_JAQDKY010000020.1, read on the forward strand.
GACATTCCAAAATAGGAATTACTGCTACTGCTGTTCGTAGAATTCTGCTCGTCCACAGCCCCCATAGTTCCATGCCAGATCTGATTCTCATCCACTCTGGAACGCACAATAACTGCAGAGCCTGGAACAACCGTATTACGATTCTGCTCATTTACCTGCCCCTTAATACGGTAAGCACCTGTACTGAGAATGGTGATAAAAGAATTATCAGAAGAATCACTTCCGGAATCAGCTCCCATGCTGTCATCCAGAGTATCTCCATCATCGCTTCCCAGCTTACTGGTATCAATTTTCTGGATGACTCCGTCGATTTCGCTTCGTACTTCTGTATTGGTGGTAGCTGCCTGCAGCTTATCAATCTCTGCCTGCTTGCTCACCTGGTCATATTCGTTCTTCTTCAGATTCATCTTATTCGTCTCAATCTCAATGGTATAAGAAAGCTGGCTGTTCTTATTGGCTTTCTTTTTCTCTTTCTCAAGAGTGGAAATTTGTTGATTAAGGCTGAGGGCTTCATTCTTCAACCGGTCAAGAGCCAGCTGCGCTTCCTTCAGGCTGTCCTGGATACTGCTCAGGTCGTATTCAAAAAGCAACTGTCCCTTCTTTACCTCATCTCCAACCTTCACCTTTACTTCGGTAACAGTCCGATTGTTCTCAATATTTACCTTTACCGTCTCCTGAGGCTCTACCACGCCTGCGAACCGGTTCAGCACTCCGGAATCTTCTCCAAGAAGAGTGCTGATCTTAGTCACATATGCAACTTCACCAGAAGCCGCTGCAGAATCCCCATAATTTTCTTTATAGTAATACCAGCCACCGGCACCAGCTGCTCCAGCAAGAATAATCAGCCCTCCGATGACAAAACCTTTTTTCTTCATGGTTACCTCCTATACGATAACTCAATGGTTTTTCAATATCTTTTGCAATTATAACAGATATATTTCCACATCTGTCATCTGCATTTACCCTGTTTATAATAACAGATTCAGCATCAAAAGAAAAGTGTTCTAAGCTGATAATGCATTTTTCACAATTTATTCACTCTTTTTTTAGAAATATCGTCTAAATTTTAGGCATTTTTGACTTTTATGAAAAAAAATGGTATAATAAAAAAGTTTTATAAACATTTTACGTAATAATTTGAAAGGAAAGAACCCTGTATGAAGTCAGTCAGATTTCTGCTTCCTCTTCTTTTGCTTCTCTGCACTTTTTCACTGTGCGGCTGTACCGGCAAAGAGGAGAAAAAAATCGAGGACGCAGTAAAGCAGGAACTGGATCAGCTAAAGAATCTGGATTCCATTACCACACAGAAATACATCTCCTACCAGGAGCTTTTCCCCGGTGAACCCGAAGATATCGCTATTTCTTCTGATATTGAAGAAGTCTTTTCTCTCTTTTTCCAGGATTTTGACTATAAAATTCTGGATGTTAACGTAGACAAGGACAGACAATCCGCACAGGCGAATCTCAGGCTGGTCACTCTGGATGCCCATGCGCTTGCTGAGGATTTTTCCAAGGCGCAGCTGAAGCATGAAATTTCCCAGTCCGCTTCTTCTGAGGAAGCCACAGAACAGACTATTTCCCTTGAAGAACGCTACATGCTTCTGGATGAACTGCTTAAGAGTAATGACTATCAGACTGTGGAGCGTAACTGCACCATCTCCTTAGACGCCTCAGATAAAGACGGCGAAACCAGTTGGGAGATCCGGCGCACCAATACACTGGAAAACGACCTTGTCGGCGGTCTTATGAACAATCTCACAGACCCGGATATTTTATCACCGGAAGACACAATCTTAGTTTATCTGAATACCCTGAAAAATATGTCAACAGAGGAACTGGGCAATTATTTAAATGCAGATTCCATTATCAGCACAGAAGACCCTGCAAAGATCAGCCTTGCAGAAGCACTGGTAAAACAGGTTCACTCCACCTTTGATTATTCTATTGGGGAAACCACTGTTTCCGGCTATACAGCCACAGTTACAGCCAATATTACCACCTTTGACAGCGATGCTATTCTGGAAAATTATCAGAAGGAGCTGGATTCCTATCTTGCCTCTGTGGATGCTGTTATCGACGGTGCCCAAAAACGATATGAAAAGTCCTACAGTCTGCTTCTTGAATATATTGAAGAAAATACAGCTACTAAAACAGTGGAAACGACTTTCACACTGATCAACGACGGTGCTTCCTGGAAACTGGAAGACGCAGGAACGGTGTTTGGACAGGCATTGTTTGGAACTTTAAGTTCCAGCCCGGTAGAAGACAAGCAGGAAACCAACGGATGATATAGTTAAAATTTACGCCTCTGCAAACTTGTGCAGGGGCGTTTTTATTTGTGCTGACAGCGAACCCAAAGTCCATGCCTGCCAGAGCGTGACAACATTCTTCCATAAGAAAAATCCCACCCATTTTTGCAGGCAGGATTTTTCAGTCAGCTTATTCCAAGTTATAAGCTAAGTTATCTCTTGTTGTATTTCTTTTCTTATTCCTCAGTCTCTGGAGCAGCTTCTTTCTCAACTTCAAGTCCCAGCTCGTCCAACTGTGCTTCGCTTACGCGCTGCGGTGCCTGAGTCATCAGACAGGATGCATCTTTTACCTTCGGGAATGCAATTACGTCACGAATACTGTCAACCTTGGCAATGAGCATAACCAGACGGTCAAGACCATAAGCCAGTCCGGCGTGAGGCGGAACTCCGTATTTGAATGCATCCAGAAGGAATCCGAACTGCTCATGGGCAGCTTCCGGGGTAAATCCAAGCTCTTTAAACATTCTCTCCTGAATGTCATCCTGATGGATACGAACACTGCCGCCGCCGATCTCGTTACCATTCAGTACAATATCGTAAGCCTTCGCACGAACAGCGCCTGGATCTGTGTCGAGAAGCGGGATATCCTCATCCATCGGCATTGTAAATGGATGGTGCATAGCTGTGAAACGGTTTTCTTCCTCGCTCCACTCAAGAAGCGGGAACTCCGTTACCCATACGAAGCGGTATTCGTTCTTGTCAAGAAGCTCCATCTGTTTTGCAAGCTCCAGACGAAGTGCGCCAAGAACATCATAAACCAGTTTCTTCTTATCCGCTGCAAACAGAAGCAGGTCACCTGCTTTACCGTCCATAGCAGCTACAAGAGCATCCATCTCCTCATCTGTCATAAACTTGGCAAAGGAAGACTTTCTGGTGCCATCTTCTGCGATTGCAATGTATGCAAGACCTTTTGCACCATATCCCTTGGCAAACTCTACTAACTTGTCAATTTTCTTACGAGGCATGCAGCCCTGGCCTTCCGCGTTGATACCACGAACGCTTCCACCCGCTTCAAGAGCACCTGTAAATACGGAGAATCCACAGTTCTTCACAATATCGCTTACATCATGAAGCTCCATGCCAAATCTCATATCCGGTTTATCAGAACCGAAACGATCCATTGCTTCCTGCCATGTGATTCTCTCGATTGGAAGCTTCACATCGATACCAAGAACCTCTTTAAACAAATAGGAAAGATATCTCTCATTTACATCGATTACATCATCTACATCTACGAAAGAAAGCTCCATATCAATCTGTGTGAACTCCGGCTGACGATCAGCACGAAGATCCTCATCACGGAAGCATCTTGCAATCTGGATGTATCTGTCATATCCGGAACACATCAGAAGCTGTTTGTACAGCTGCGGTGACTGCGGCAGACCATAGAAGCAGCCAGGATGTACACGGGATGGCACCAGATAATCTCTTGCACCTTCAGGAGTACTCTTTCCAAGCATAGGAGTCTCAATCTCCAGGAATCCCTCGTTTGTAAAGAAGGATCTTGTCAGCTGCATTACACGGCTCTTCAGGATCAGGTTTCTCTGGAGATCCGGACGTCTTAAGTCAAGGTAACGGTATTTCAGACGTACATCCTCTTTTGTTTTGCTGTTCTCCTCAACCGGGAATGGCGGAACTTCTGCCTCGGAAAGAACACGGAGAGATTTTGCTCTCACTTCGATCTCACCTGTTGCAAGATTCTCATTTACTGCACCACCACGTTTCTCAACGGTTCCGGTAACTGCGATCACAAACTCACTTCTCAGCTTGCCGGCTTTGGCAAAGCCTTCCTCATCAATGGAACCATTTTCAAAGATCAGCTGCATAATACCACTGCGGTCACGTAAATCTACGAAAATAATTCCTCCTTTATCTCTTGCTTTCTGAACCCATCCCATAAGTGTTACTTCGCTGCCTACCATCTGTGTGGTCACTTCTGCACATCGACAGGTTCTGTGCAGTCCCTGCATACTCTCAGCCATTTTAAGGCGCCTCCTTATTCTATGGGGTTTCCCCCAGCTTTCTCAGATTATGAACCATTCAGCAGTATTGCTTTAAATGATCCATAAAATATCATTGACGGCTGTTTTTCAAAAACAACACGTTAAATCTCTTTATCAGCGTTTAAAGAATTCCACAAATTCCGTATAGCCTTCAGCTGTCATCTGGTCTTTCTGGAATTTCTTATTCTTCTTCATAATAGAGATATTGACCTGAACTCCGGTCTTTCTCTCTTCTTCTGCCTGACGGAAAATCTCAATCAGCTTGTCTGACGGCATATTTTTCTCAATAAGATATGCCTTCTTAGTCTTTGCTGTGGGAATCTGATATCCTCTTTCAAGAAGGAGCATAACAATACGCTCAAATCCAATAGAGAATCCGCATGCACTTGTACTGTTTCCTGTAAATTTACCAATCATCTCATCATAACGTCCGCCGCCGCCAACGCTGCCGCCAAACTCATCCATGGAAATTTCGAAGATCGGACCGGTGTAATAAGACATGCCGCGAACCAGTGTAGGATCAAATGCCATCTTAAAGTCAGCAGTCTTCACAGCTTCCACAGTGGAAATGATCGTCTCAAGATCTGCTGCGATCTGTTCGTCAAGAACATCTGCCAGCTTCTCCTTGCAATATCTTACGCCCTGGATATCTGAGCTGATTTCTTTAAACATTGCAAGATAAGTATCAATGCTTTCTTTTGCAAAGCCTTCCTCTTCCAGTTCTTTCGCTACGCCCTCAAGACCAATCTTATCCATTTTGTCAAGAATGATAAATACAGTATCAAAGCTTTCCTTCGGAAATCCGCTATACTCAGCCATAGCCTTCAGAATACGGCGGTCATTGATACGGATAGTGAAATTATGGAAGTCAAGCTTGCCAAGAAGTGTAGTAGTCGCAAGTACCAGCTCGATTTCTGCCATATAAGTAGGCTCACCTAAAATGTCAATGTCACACTGCATAAACTGACGGAAACGTCCTCTCTGCGGACGATCAGCTCTCCATACATATCCCATCTGAAGTGCCTTAAATGGTCCAGGCAGTTCATTAGAGTTATTTGAATAATATCTGGAAAGAGGTACTGTCAGATCATAGCGAAGACCTGAATCCACAAGATCAGCTTCTTCTTTTGCCTGGTCAAGTTTCAGCTTCTCACCTCTTTTTAAGATTTTGAAAATCAGCTTCTCGTTATCACCGCCCTGTTTGCTGCACAGGTTCTCAATGTGCTCCACTCCCGGAGTCTCAATTGAAGTAAATCCAAAGGAACCATATGTTTCACGGATCAGTCCTGTAACATAGTTACGGACTTCCATCTCCTTTGGTAAAATATCTTTCATGCCGGTAACCGGCTTCTTCTTTAATGCCATGTGTCCTCCTTATTTACCAGCCTGGCTGGCGTGTACTACTCTTTGAAATGCAAGAAATACTTCCAGATCAAAGTTTTTTATTTCGTCTATCATCAATTCCATCACAGTATGCTTATCAAAAGCCTTGCGGTAAGACCGCTCCTGACTCAATGCACAGAATACATCGCATACACGAAGAATCCGGGCACCAATGGGAATCTCCTTCCCTGCCAGATTGGACGGATAACCGCTTCCATCGTAATTTTCATGATGATAAAGAATACTCTCAAGAACAAAATCCGAATAGCCCTGGTCTTTCAGTTCCTCATAGCCAAGTGTAGAATGCATGCGGACATATTTCAATTCCTCAATTACCATGGGATTACTTTCCTGCCCGTTGATATAGCTTCTCAGTTTCAGCTTTCCTATGTCGTGAAGCATTCCTGCAATTGCAAGATCGTAACACTGCTCATGAGGAAGTCCAAGCTCCTTACTTAACGCGTACGCCAGATTACTCACTGCGATTCCATGCCTTAACTCTGCTGATAAATCAAATTCCAGAACTCTGTCGGATGTTTCTGACTGTTCACTGGAAAGCTTTTCCAAGAATTTTCCCTCCCTCCTACAACCAGGTTCCAATTCCTGTTCGCTTTCTTTCAATCATCTCATCAATACGGGCAATATAGCTTGTGACATCTTTCACATTCTCCACCCGCTCAATACGTTTGCCATGGTCAAAGACCAGTTTGGAAGAACCGCCTGCTCCAAGAGCAATGATCGGTTGTTTTTCTTCCATAATCAGTATATTGTAAATCCCGGCTTTGTCAACCTTTGCATAGCCTACATTTTCAAAATTTCCCTTCATATTCTTCTGACGGTACAGATAGTAAGGTCCCATTTCCATGGAATATGCAGTCTGCTGTGTCAGATCCATGATCTCCTGGTTATTTTCAAATGTCATCTCCTGATATTTGTCCTTAAACATATTCAGGCGTGCTGCACGCTTCACAGCCAGAGAATGTACGGTAAGGCTGTCCGGGGAAAGCTCTTTTACTTTCTCCAATGTGTATTTCACCTTGGAAATATCCTCTCCAGGCAGTCCTACAATGAGATCCATGTTAATATTGTTATAATTCAGCTCTCTGGCAAGATGGAAAGCTTCTATGGTCTGTGCCACAGTATGACGTCTTCCAATGATTTCCAGAGTATCCTGATTCATGGTCTGGGGATTAACAGAAATTCTGGTCACAGGAAATTCTTTAATTGTCTCAAGCTTCTCCCTTGTAATACTGTCTGGTCTGCCAGCTTCAATGGTAAATTCTACAAGTCCATCAAAACCAAAGGACTCTCCCAGCTGTTCAAGAAGCCTTTTCAGCTGATACGGCTCTAACGTGGTAGGTGTGCCTCCGCCGATATAAATCGTATCCAGCTTGTAGTTCTTCATCATCCTGGCCGTTTCGCGAATTTCCAGACATAAAGCATCCAGATATTCATCTACTCTTTTTGCCCAGAGCTTCAAAGGGTAGGAGCTGAAGGAACAATACAAACAGATACTTGGACAAAAGGGAATACCTACATATAAGCTGTAACCATGCTCATAATCAATATCCTGAAGAAGTGCCCGCTCCCTGTTTGCTATGGTGATGGCAAGAGCAGTTTTCTTTGCGCTTACCAGGTAACGCTCCCGCATTTCCTGTGCAATCTCGGTATTTTTCATACCACTCTCGATCATCCCCATGGCAAGCTTGGCCGGACGAATTCCCGTAAGATTCCCCCATGGAAGGGTTCTGCCGGTAAGCTTCACCAGAACATTGTACAGTGCATATTTCAGACTGTCCTTGTTGGCTTTACGAAGCTCATGGGCATCCCTGAGTTTCTCATGAGTTTCCTGACTGGAATCCCCGTCTGCCCCCCGGATCACCTCTGCGCTGGCAACACCTTTTTGATCCTTCGTATCATATTTTATAACAAAATTGTCATTATCTTTTTTCACAGTAAAGAAGATATCGTATACCGCTTCGTCTTTTTCGTAGAGGCTGTGGATATCTCCTTCCGGATAAAATGCTTTTATTAATTCATATATATCATGCTCGAAATCCCTGTCAAGCAGCAGGATTCCTATTTTACACAAATGGATTGTACCTCTTTTCGTAACCGATAGTTGTAGATGTATCATGCCCCGGATAAACATTTGTTTCATCTGGAAGGGCATTTAACAGCTTATGAAGGCTCTCCCGGATTTCACGGGAACTGCCGCCAGGAAAATCCGTTCTTCCAACAGAACCACAGAATAATGTGTCCCCGCTGAACAGAACCCTTTCGTCTTTCAGATAGTAGCAACAGCTTCCTTTCGTGTGTCCTGGAGTGTGGAGCATCTGAATAGAAAATCCAGCAGCTTCAAATACCTGCAGGTCCTCCAGAAAAACATCAGGACGCACAGAACATGGTTTATGCATCCGGTCAGTCATATTCACAGAAGGCTCCCGAAGCATTTCCTCTTCCTGACGACAGGCATAAACCGGAATCTGATACTCAGCTTTCACAGCCTGTACTGCCATAATGTGGTCAAAATGTCCATGAGTCAGAAGGATTCCTACCGGCTTTGCCCCCATATCTTCCACCTTCTGAAAGATTCTCTTCGGTGAATCTGCCGGATCAACAATCAGTGTTTCACCAGTTTCTTTATTTTTTAAAAAGTAGCAATTGGTATATACAGGGCCAAGAACCATCTGCTGTAATTCAAGTTTTCCCATAGATTATCCTTTCATGGCAGCTGATATGCCATTTATGTTATTATTCCGTTATTGTCCGTGTCCTGACCGGTAACATACCATCCAATGCTCAACGTACTGTATATCTCCAACCAGTTCACATTTCCATTGTTTCTCAGCCTGTAGTTCTTTCTACATCCAAAACACTTTCCAGCTGACGTATCTTCTCGATAAGGGAATTCAGTTCATCCTTACAGCTGACGTTAAAGCTTACAGAAATAGTGGCCTTCTCCTGCTTGTTTGTTCGGCAGTTAATATTTCGGATGTCAATCTTACGCTCTGTAAAGATCTTGGAAATATCAACCAGAAGACCGGTACGATTATTAGCATATACATTGATCTCAGCCATGTAATGCTCATCCGGCTTGATCTCCGGATCCTGCCACTCTGCTTCCAGAAGACGTCTTCTGTCCATTTCAGACATATTCATCACATTTACACAGTCAGTTCGATGAATGGTAACACCACGGCCTCTTGTAACATATCCAACAATCTCATCACCGGGAATCGGATTACAGCATTTGGAGAAGCGTACTGCAACGTCATGAATGCCCCGTACTACAATGCCGCTCTTGCTCTTGATATGATGCTTCTTATCCTGATTCTCTGCGGCTGCTGCCTCCAGAACTTCTTCATCTGTGAGATTCTTTTTATTCTCTTTATCATAAGCTTCTACAAGCTTATTAAATACCTGTCCCTCTTTCAGTCCGCCATGTCCGATGGCGGCAAGTACAGAATCCCAGTCACGGAAACCATATTTACGAAGGACTGCGTCCAGATACTGAGTCTTGGTGTAATTAGCGAATTTAAAGCCCTTACTCTTGGCATACTGGGCAAGCATTTCCTTGCCCTTCAGAATATTATCTTCCTTCAGTTCTTTCTTGAACCACTGATTGATCTTATTTCTGGCCTGTGTACTCTTGACCACCTTCAGCCAGTCACGGCTTGGTCCCTGGGAATTCTGGGAAGTAATGATTTCAATACGGTCACCATTCTGGATCCGGTACTCAATGGGCACCAGTTTGCCATTTACCCTGGCACCTACCATTTTGTTTCCTACAGCACTGTGCACGCTGTATGCAAAATCAATGGGGGTGGAGCCGTTAGGAAGGGTTTTCACATCTCCCTGTGGAGTAAAGCAGTATACACTGTCTGCAAACAGATCCAGATCATTTTTCAGAAGACTCATGAACTCTTTATTATCAGACATGTCTCTCTGCCATTCCAGGATCTGGCGCAGCCAGTTCAGCTTCTCCTCCTCACGATTGCCTGAGGAAGCCTTACCGTCAGAAGCCTCTTTATACTTCCAATGTGCAGCAATACCGTACTCGGCAGTCTTATGCATCTCAAAGGTTCTAATCTGAATTTCAAAAGGCTGTCCATTCGGTCCGATCAGCGTGGTATGCAAAGACTGGTACATATTTGGTTTGGGCATTGCAATATAGTCCTTGAAACGTCCTGGAATTGGCTTATACATCTCATGGATCACACCAAGTGCCGCATAACAGTCCTTCACTGTATCTACCAGGATACGCACTGCAAACAAATCGTAAATCTGATCAATCGTCTTATTCTGATTTACCATCTTTTTATAGATACTGAAAAAGTGTTTTACACGGCCGTCAACCTGTGCCTTAATTCCGGCTTCTACCATATGCTGATGCACAGTCTTGACAATATTCCCTACGAATTCCTCACGGACGCTTTTACGAAGTGCTACTTTCTCAACCAGATCATAATAAACATCTGGTTTCAGATATTTCAGGGAAAGGTCATCCAGCTCTACTTTGATCTTGGAAATACCAAGACGCTGTGCGATAGGCGCATAGATGTCCATCGTCTCTCTTGCCTTCTCCTTCTGTTTCTCCGGAGTCATGTACTGAAGAGTACGCATATTATGAAGACGGTCTGCAAGCTTGATCAGAATAACACGGATATCCTTTGCCATGGCAAGGAACATCTTGCGAAGACTCTCTGCCTGCAGCTCTACTTTATCCTTGGAATAGGATAGCTGACCGATCTTAGTTACCCCATCTACCAGAAGCGCAACCTCAGGTCCAAATTCTCTGGTGATCTCATCGCAGGTCATCCAGGTATCTTCAACAGCATCGTGAAGAAGGCCTGCTACAATGGTCTCCTTATCCAGTTCCAGATCCGCCAGAATAATGGCAACACATAAAGGATGAATAATGTAGGGTTCCCCGGACTTTCTCTTCTGATCCTTGTGGGCTTCCCTTGCAGTCTCGTATGCCTTCTGGATCATGGTTATGTCCGTAGAAGGATGATATTTCTTTATGCTGGCAATCAGCTCATTATATAATACTTCAGGGCTTGTAAAGTCGTGCATGGATTTTACAGCTGCATCTGCTTTCTTCACAGACTCCAGCTTCTCCATATCCTCTTTTGATACTTCAGGCTCCTTGCCCTGCTCGTTAACAATATCAGCCATATTTCACACCTGCCTGTTTAAATACTATCTGCGTCAGCATCCGCCCACCTGTTTCCCCGGGGGAATCTGGCGAAACAGACACATCCTTTATTTACCTTCATAACGGATTACAGAAGCAACGTCATATTTCTCCAGTTTCTTACGTCCCTCAAGACCTGCAAGTTCCATCAGAAATACGATCTTCACTACCACTCCACCAAGCTGCTCTACCAGTTTCGCTGCAGCTTCAACTGTACCGCCTGTTGCGATCAGATCATCAATGATAACTACCTTCTGTCCTGGCTTAATGGCATCCTTGTGAATCTCAATCTCAGCTTTGCCATATTCCAGATCATAGCTTGCAGAAACGGTCTCACATGGGAGTTTTCCTTTCTTACGTACTGGTACAAAAGACTTATGAAGATTATAAGCAATTGGCATTCCAAAAATGAATCCACGGGATTCTGTTCCCACTATTACATCCACATCCACATCCTTCAGACAATCCTGCATGGAATCAATTGCAAGCTTCAGTCCGTCTGCGTCCTGAAGGATACTGGTAACATCTCTGAAAATAATGCCTGGTTCTGGAAAATCAGGTATACTTCTTATATATTCTTCTATTTTTTTCATAATAGCCTCCTCAGATTAATGGATGTTGTGGGGAAAGCCTCAGCCACCCCAGAGCGTGTTTAAAAAAAGAAAGCCTTTTTCACACATGCTCTAGCATCATAAATATTTTTTAGTATAACACTTTTTAAATCGGGAATCAACGCAAAACCGACAGGCTCACTGGAAATACTGCATTTTTCGTGGTTTTACATGATTATCCCCTTTTTAGCAATAATTTTGTATGACAATTTGCAAAGAGTCTCTTCCCATATAGGAGTTGATCTTCGGATAATAGGTTACAGAAATAGTTCCATGAGACCTTGCAAACTCTGCAAACTCCTTTGCCTCGCCCCAGTAAACCCCATCCATCACCGTGCCGGATTCGTCCATCAGCTGCAATTTCACTGTATTCTGAGTCTTTCCATATATTCCGGTTTTTAAAACGCGGAGATTTTTCTGGGCAAAAACAGGCTTCGCATTTCCTTTTCCAAAGGGTTCCAGAACAGAGAGCTGACGGATCAGATTCTCGTTTATGTAAGAAATGGGCATTGGTACATCGATCACGATTTTTGGGATCATATCTTCCTCTGTCAAGGTGCAGTTTTCATTGAGCTGACGGCGAAATGCTTCCACATTTGCTTCTTCTATAGAAAGACCTGCTGCCATAGGATGGCCACCATACTGGAGCAACAGACTGTCACATTTTACAAGCTCCTCATACATGGAATAATTTTCTGTAGATCTGCCGCTGCCTTTCACCGATTTTTCCCCTCTTGTAAGAACAAAAGCAGGCTTGTGATATTTTTCACGGATTCTTCCTGCTATGATTCCTGCAAGACTCTCATGACAATCCGGCAAAAATACAACCATTACTCTGTCATTTTTCAGATTGCTGCCCTCTATCAGCTTGTAGGCAGCTTCTGTACCCTGTTCCGTCAGTGCCTTACGGCTGTCATTCAATGCTTTCAGATCGTTTGCAAGCTTTGCAGCCTCTTCTTCATCTTCACACTGTAATAGGGACAGGGAGCGCATGGCTGTATCCAGTCTTCCGCTGGCATTAATGCACGGACCAAGGCGAAAACCAATATCGTAGGAACTGATTTTCTGATTTTCCAGACCAATTGCTCTTATCAAAGCTTTCAGTCCCTTATTTTTTGTATGAGGCAGACGTAAAAGTCCCTCTTTTACAAGAATACGGTTTTCTCCCTGAAGGTCCATAATATCTCCAACTGTAGCGATAGCCGCAGGTTCCAGATAATCTTCTTTCTCACTCTCCGGGATTCCATATTTTTCATACAATGCAAAAACCAGTTTCATTGCAACCACTGCGCCACAGATATTTTTATTTGGATACGTACAGTCAGACTGTTTTGGATTGATAATTGCATCTGCCAGAGGAAGCTTGTATTTTCGCCCTTCTTCTGTATCTTCAAAAGGGACCTCGTGGTGATCCGTCACTACCACTGTCATGCCCATTTTTTTTGCAAATGCAATCTGATCTGCAGCCGAAATTCCATTGTCACAGGTCACGATCGTATCTACTCCATCCTCTTTTGCTTTCTCTATAAGATGATTATGAATTCCATATCCATCTGCAATGCGGTCCGGAATATAAGTATCTACATTCGCCCCCAGGCGTTTAAATCCTTTTAACAGAATATAAGTTGCAGTTACACCGTCAATATCATAATCTCCTATAATTCTCATCCTGGTTCCCAGATCTATTTTTTGCGAAATAATTTCCACAGCTTTGTCAATATCCTTCAGACTTTTCCAGGATGGAATGTCATCCAGGGTTCCGTTCAGATACTGATTAATTTCTGCATCTTCTGTAATATCCCTGTTCCGAATAATCCTGGCGATCACCGGATCTATTCCATACTTCCGGCCAATCTCCTGAAAATCAGCTCTTTTCGCCGCTAATACCCATTTTTCCATGCTCTGTCTCCTGTTGTAAATTGTATTGCTATTTAATTGGTTGGTCG
>NZ_JAQDKY010000021.1:0-66521 GCF_027662325.1 Blautia faecis
TTTCTTAAGTTTATGATGTTGAGTTCAGCTGGTGGTTTCTCTTTGATTTAACAAAGGGGCTTGTGATACCGCTCTAAAGGGTGGTATCACAAGCTCCCAATTCTCACGCACCTTCATCATTCGCCCTGCTCACCGACTTCTTCCTATGCTTCTTCGCCTCATAAAGCTGCTGGTCTGCAAGGGAAATCACCTGCTGGATATCTGTGGAGATATTTGGGCGGAATTCGGCAATTCCAAGGGAAATCTCCACCAGAAAGGGCTTGCCGGATTTTTCATTAAACAGCTTACATGCCATCTTTACACGCTCCCGGAACTTCTCCCCGAAGTCGGCTTCCTCGCACTCCAGCATGATAATATATTCATCACCGCCCACACGGCCCAGAATATCATTGCTGCGCAGACATCCCTTTAATATTTCGGCAACACTCCTAAGGGCAAAGTTCCCTGCCGGATGCCCCCAGGTGTCGTTAATCTCTTTTAAGTGATCCAGATCACCGTAGATCATATATGCCCGCTGGCCATTCCCAGCCTGGCAAACCCGCCTGGTGTGCTCCATAAACCCGCGCAGATTCAGAAGTCCGGTCAGCTCATCATACTCGGAAATAATACCAAGAACGCGGTTTTTCTCCTTAATCTCTTCTATATCCCTGGACATCTCCAGCCGTCTGGCCGCCTCTGCCTTGCTTATCTCCAGATAATGCAGGGACAGACCAATCTGCAGGCTAATCACATAGAAGAACGGGAAATCCTCCTGGTCAATGTCACAGGCCAGAAGTCCATACTGCTTCTCCCCGGAAAAAAGAAGAAAGACCATAAACTGGTGGCGCTCTTCGTTCTCCATCAGATCACAGATTCCGTTTTCCTTCATAACCAGAGGTCTTTCATAAGCCGCCTTGGTAATGATCTTGCCATTCTCATAGCTGGCAGCAAGATGAAGGTTATAAGGGCAGGTCCACTTCCGTTTACCATCGTAGACAATCGGTTCATCCAGAAGAAAAAGATGAGTACATCTTGTATGAAGCTCCCGCATTTTCTCCATAATTTCCTTCAGAAAAGCCTGCTCGTCATCCATGCAGTCGTTTAAATCCCGGGCAAGAACCGGAATAAACCAGGATTTCCTCTGGAAACTGATCAGCTCCAGCTTCATTCCGGCAATGGTCTTATTCAGCCTGTGCACCTGGGCACCAAGCCCCATGGGTGTCTCTTTCTTCGAAACATCCTCTGACACACAGCCGCAGGACTCTCTTTTTACAAAAGAAACCGGCACGCGTCTGGATACCGCTTCTTTTCCGGGATCTTTTCCATCCAGGCGGTTTACCAGATCGTAGACTGCCATTTTACCCATAAGCTCTCCGTCCTGCTGAATTGTAGTAAGGGGCGGTTCCATCCCGGATGCACGCTCGCAGTCATCAAATCCGGTAATCATAATATCCTTGCCAACCACAAGCCCACGCTTCTCGCAGACACGATAGCCGGCAAAAGCCATCTCATCATTGGCAAATACAATGGCCTGGGCATCCGGGTTGCTATCCAGAAGGTATTCCACCTGTTTGTCCACAAACTCGGAATAGTCCCCCTGGGCAATCATTCCATGGGTTACAGGAAGCCCGTATTTCTTCATGGTTTCCAGATAAGCTTCCTTGCGCTCAATGGCATCTGTGTTATGCTCCGGTCCTGCCATGAACAAGATTCTGGACAGATGATGCTCTTCCACCAGATGAGAAATGACCATCGCAATACCACCTTTGTTGTCACAGATCAGGGAGTGACAATTGGGCACATCCACGACTTCTGTAAGAAAAACCGTGGTGATCCCATTATATTTCCGGGCAAATTCGTTGGGATCAACCTCCCGCAGCTGGATTCCCAGTGTTCCATAATTAATGATCAGACCATCCAGTCCGCCGATCAGGCTGTAGTCATGTATGGTATTAAATTGATAGTCATAGGAATTTTTCTGTTTGCTGCCCAGAACATCTTCAAAAAAGTCCTTCGTCCGGGTTCCCAGGAAAAAACAGACATTTACATCCAGCTCTTCCGCCGCCTCAGAAATCCCCTTGATATGCTCTTTTGGAAAATAGGTATGCACTCCTCCGATGAGAACTCCAAGATTATACCTCTTTTTTTCTTCCATCTTCACACCTCTCGCTGCAAAAATTTGATATTTTTTCTTTCTCCTTCATATCGCACTTCATCTGTTTTTCACGTTCTTTTTTATCCAAAATCAGCTTTTGGCTTTCGTCTATTATAACAATGTTTCCTATAGCATGTAAAGTCGCTTTTGTGAACTTTCGCTAAATATGTGAATATTTGAGCCCTTCATTGCAGTGCAGATTTTTTTCTGGTATACTTTAGACATCAAGCGTACATCTGTAAATTAAAGCAGTAAAGAATTGGACTTTATCGGTTATAGAGGGAACCGTTTTCATCGTCCCAGAGCATGTTTGAAAAAGGCTTTCTGCAAGATGTGCGTCACAATTTGTGGGAACAATTTTCCAAACACACTCTGGCGCTTGATAGGAAGGATAAAAAAATGGCAATTAACCCCATGAAATTACTTGAACTTAAGAACCTGTGGAACGCTTTTACAAGGCGTCACCCGAAATTCCCACAATTTATTTCCGCCGTACAGCAGGCCGGCATTTCCGAAGGAACCGTGATCGAAGTTCAGATCACCACACCAGATGGCAGAACTTTCACTTCCAACCTGAAAGTACAGCAGGAAGACATCGAAGCTGTGAAAAGTCTACAGAATTACCAGTAAATATTTGGCTAAATTTCATCTGGATTTTACAATATTTTTGCACAAAAAAATTGTATTTTTATCGAAAATATTGTATAATATAGCTTAAAGCATTCCTGTTTGCAGATACAGTTCCGCGAACAGCAGCCTTAAAGAAATGAAAGTGAGGGTTCACCATGAAACAGAACAGTATGTTAGCAATGATTCTGGCAGGCGGCCGTGGCAGCCGTCTTCACGATCTTACCAACAAAGTGGCTAAACCGGCAGTTTCCTACGGCGGTAAATACCGTATCATTGATTTCCCCCTCAGTAACTGTGCCAACAGTGGCATCGATGTAGTAGGCGTACTGACACAGTATGAGTCAGTTGAACTGAACAGTTATGTTGCAACCGGCGGACGTTGGGGACTGGATTCCAAGGACAGCGGTGTATATGTACTTCCGCCTCGTGAGAAAGCAGACACCGGACTCGACGTATATCGCGGAACAGCCGACGCGATTTCCCAGAACATTGATTTTATAGATCAGTATGATCCGGAATACCTTCTGGTACTTTCCGGTGACCACATTTATAAAATGAATTATGACAAGATGCTTGCCTTCCATAAAGAGAGACAGGCCGATGCTACCATCGCCGTTATCGAGGTTCCTCTTAAGGAAGCCAGCCGTTTCGGTATTATGAATACTGACGGCGAGACAGACCGTATCACCGAGTTTGTTGAGAAGCCGCCAGTACCTGAGAGCAATCTTGCCTCTATGGGTATCTATATTTTTAACTGGAAGCTTCTTCGCAAGCTGCTTCTTGCAGATATGAAGAACCCGGATTCCAACCATGACTTTGGCAAGGACATCATCCCTACTCTTCTTGGCGATGAGAAACGTCTTTTCGCTTACCGTTTCAAGGGCTACTGGAAGGATGTTGGAACCATAGATTCTCTCTGGGAAGCAAATATGGATCTTCTCAGCCCGGATAATGAGCTGGATTTAAGCGACCTTACCTGGAAAATTTACACCGAAGATGTAACCGCACTTCCGCAGTATATTGGCACAGAGGCCAGGATCCAGAACGCTTACATAACCCAGGGCTGTGTAATTGAAGGCGAGGTTACCAATTCCGTAGTCTTTACCGGAGCTAAGGTAAGACCAGGTGCAAAGGTAATTGACAGTGTACTTATGCCAGGTGCTATTGTGGAGGATGGTGCTGTCGTAATACGTGCCCTTGTTGCCAATGGCGTAAACATCGGCAAGGGTGCTCTTGTAGGAAGTGCTGACAGTGAGCACATCGAGCTGATCGCGAGACGAGTAAAGGGGGCCGAATAATATGTATAAAGCATTTGGAATTGTAAACTCATCATCCAGAAACATCCGTGTAGAGGGACTTGAGGACTACCGTCCAATCGGAGCTTTCTCATTCCTGGGCAGATACCGTATGGTCGACTTCCCGATTTCCAACCTGAGCAACAGCGGCATTGACCGCATTCAGGTCTACGTGAAAGAGAAACCAAGAACTCTGGTTTCTCATATCGGCACCGGACGTCATTATAACATTAACTCCAAGAGCGGACGGCTGCAGGTTCTTTTCACTGACAGCGACCAGAGAAACAATATCTACAACACCGATATTGCTTCCTATTACGAAAATATGGAATGCATCGAAGAAATGCATCATCCATATGTGGTAATCACACCAGATTACATGGTTTATACTGCTGATTTTTCCAAGCTGATCGAGCAGCATATCCAGTCTGAGGCTGACATTACCCTGCTTTATCACGCAGTAGACAATGCGAAGGATGCTTATCTGAACTGTAATATCCTGAATCTGAACAAGCAGAAGGGTGTGCTCTCCATTGAGCCAAACCACGGAAATGCCAAGAACCGCAATATTTTCATGGACACCTACATTATGAAGAAGGATCTGTTTATCGAGCTGATCCGCAAGGCAAAGGCAATTTCTTCAGCCTTTACTCTTGCAGACATTATCAATGAGCTGCATAATGAGCTGGATGTAAGAGGAGTTTCCCACCGCGGCTTCTTCGCTTCCATCACAGATTTCCAGAGCTATTACGACGCCAATATGGATCTGATCGATATCAAGGCTGCACAGACACTTTTCGATCCGGAATGGCCAATTTATACCCGTACCAATGATTCCTGTCCGACTCACTATTATGAGACCGCCCAGATCCGCAACTCTGTCGTTTCCAACGGCTGTCAGGTGGAGGGAACCATTGAGAATTCCATTCTCGGTCGTGGCTGCATTATTCACAAGGATGCCGTGATCAAAAACAGTGTAGTTCTTTCCGGTGCTGAAATTGGTGAGGGCGTACATGTAGAAAATCAGGTAGTAGACAAGATGGTCAAAATCCTTCATGTGAAGGAGGTTGTCTCAGATCCGGCACTTCCTGGATACATTAAGAGAAGAGATATTCTGTAAATATTGCATTCCAGAGCCTGTTTGGAAAATCAAACACACTTAGGAAAAACAAAAGTCCCGAGCGGTTTTGCCCGCCGGGACTTTCTTTTTATATTCTTACCTGCTCCAGCATTTCCTCTACCCTGCCTGGTATACTGGTACCGGCAGTAACAAGCTTCAGCTGCACTCCAGGCAGCTCCGGAAATCTCAGAGCCTCTACCCTTCTACACATTTCCTTCTGGATTTCGGAAAGCTCCTCTTCCGTAACCTTAAAAAATACTGTCACAAAATCATCTCCGGAATATCTGAGCACATCGCCTTTGCCAGCCGCAACATCCCGAAGCACACCAGCCACCTGACGAAGCACATCATCTCCAGCCTGATGTCCGAAATTCTCGTTAATTCTTTTAAAGTTCTTAATATCTGCAAACATAAGAGCTGCTGCATTGTCCATCTTGCTCAGCTTCTCCACATAATAGCGTTTATTATAAACTCCGGTTACCGGGTCTATATAAACCTTCTCCTTATGAATCCTTACAGATGACAAGATCTCATCCTTGGAATACCCATCGGGCATAAACTCACCATCTATCCTGGTAGCCATCTCCAGACAGCAGGGCTTCCCGTCAATCTCCACATACATGGATACCACCTGATACGGATCCTCCCCTGCAACCTCAAGCTTTGTCATGCGCTTCCTGGTCTGCATGCTGAGTCTGGAAATACAGTTGCTGCATTTTTCCAGGCAATTCCATATGTCTGAGCAGGCAGTTTCACTCTCCCACATTTTTCCGTCTTTTTCTATATGGATAACCTTATTCGTTATAGGATCTACATATCGGACCAGATCATAGGAGATCTGCAGGTACTGAAGCAGAAGCCACGCTTCCGTTCCATCTGTGGAGAAGCCGCATTTCTTAAATCGGTCATAAAAACTGGAAAATTCTGCGCTGCGGTCTTTTTCCAGGACTTTCAAACCTTCCTCCCGGACGTTTTCCATAACCATATAGTCATCCGTAATATCTGTCAGCTTTCCAACAATGCCTGTATAGCCTTTTTCAGCACCATCCGTCCAGATTACCCTGCATTGGCACCGGTAGTGGCAGGGATTTTTTCCATCTGTGAGAAAAAGATTGCTTACCACGTCCGGCGTTTCCCGGGTGGCCTGGGTAATCTTCCGGATAAGCCGTTTCAGGGATTGCTCCTCCACAAGGTCTTTCAGCACACCGCTCTGCAACGGGGAAATTGAAGGTTCTGTAATCCCGCTTCGTTTACAGCCAGCCTGGTTAAAGGTGAGTAGCGGCGGTGAAATGGTATAAGTAAAAACAATATTTCTGCTGCCCTCTGCCAGGAAATTATAGCGCATTCTCTCAAATTCCAGCTGCTGCACAATTTTCTCTGAGGAATCCATCTCAAAATCGTGAAATCTGCTGGCAATATCAGAAAGGTCTGTCTGTTCATACCTTTCCTTAGATTTATAGCCCATTTTTTTCTTCAGGGAAGAAGAAATATCCAGAAGGCACTCCAGCATCAACGGATTAAATGCACCGCACTGTCCTGCCAGTATCATCTCGATGGCCTTCTCATGGGAATAAGCATCTTTATAGCATCTCTCACTGGTCAATGCGTCATATACGTCAGCTAACGCCACAACCTGTGCTGAAACAGGGATTTCTTCCCCTTTTAATCCATCCGGATATCCGCCTCCATCGTAGCGTTCATGATGCCAGCGGCAGATCTCGTATGCAGTCTTGACAAGAGGCTCCTCCTTCTGGTCAAGTGGCAGTTCTGACAGCATATTGGCTCCTGCCATGGAATGTCCCTTTATTACTGCAAATTCTTCGGCTGTAAGTCTGCCTGGCTTATTCAGGATTTCATCCGGAATACTGATCTTGCCAATGTCATGAAGCGCAGAGGCTGTGGTAATCATCCGGATCTGCTCCTTGCTCAGGGCATATCTGTTATTTTCCTTCTGAACCAGCTGGCGAAGGAGCATTTCTGTGATTGTCTGAATGTGCAGCACATGAAGTCCGCTCTCCCCATTGCGGAACTCCACTATATGAGAGAGGATATTGATCATCAGCTTGCTGCTTTTTTCTCTCTCGTAAATCTGATTGGAAACAATACTGGTCATTCGGCGCTGCTTGGCTCCAAGAAGTATGGCATTGGCCGAACGGCGTAATACCATATTTGCATCAAAGGGCTTTCCGATAAAATCAGTGGCGCCCAGATCATACCCACGTTTTATGTAAATAGGTGAATTTTCTGACGAAATAATCACAACCGGAATAGCATCAATCCAGTGTTCTTTATTCATATAAGAAAGAACCTCGAAACCATCCATGTGGGGCATAACAATATCCAGAAGAAGCAGGGAAATCTCCTCGGCCTGCCTCTGAAGGCAGTCAACTGCCTGCACACCGTCGTTCACCTGTATGATATCATATTCCTCTTCCAGAATTGCAGCTAAAAGTTCGCGGTTCATTTCTGAATCATCCGCTATAAGAATCTTTTGTTTAGTTATAACTTCACTCATTTTATAATTTCCCTCGCTGGTGCAGGTACCCCCCCCCACGCCAGTTTCCGTTTTACTGTTAAGCTGACAGCTTTTATAATATGGGTGCTATCATGTCCTGATATTTCTGTCGTTTCATGTGAATTTTTCTTCGGTCTGAAATTCTTAAAATTTGTTTTGGAAATTTCAACAGAACTGTCAAGATTTAATTATCGCAGTGCAGGTATCAGAAAGCTATCGTTCGCGGACTGGTCAATAGCTGCCTAAGTTCTTTCCGATCCTAACTTTACCTATATGAGTTTAACAGTCCGCCGCATGAATGTCAACCATCTATAACTTTTTTTGTCCAGAGGATTTACACAGCTTTGAAATACCGTTACAATAGTTGTATTTGAAATATACTGATCACTGTTACCAGGAGGTTTTTTATGGAGATTACAAGACCTGATTATTATAAAGAGTTTTCCTGTATTGCAGGTGCCTGTCCCGACACCTGCTGTGCCGGCTGGCAGATCGTCATTGACGACAAAAGCCTGAAAAAATATAAGCGTGTGAAGGGTACTTTCCGGAATCGCCTTCATAATGACATTGACTGGAAGGAGAAGGTTTTCCGTCAGTATGAGAAGCGGTGTGCATTTTTAAATGAGGACAGCCTTTGCGACATCTACAGCGAGGTTGGAAAACGAATGCTTTGCGACACCTGTCGGAAATATCCGCGGCACATTGAAGAATTTGAAGGTCTGCGGGAATATTCCCTGTCTCTTTCCTGTCCGGAGGCAGCCAGGATTCTGCTTGGCAGAAGGGAAAAGGTAACCTTCCAGACAGCGGAGGTTCCCTCCCCGGAAGAAACTTATGATGATTTTGACTATATGCTTTTCACTGCCCTTGAAGATACCAGGGAATACTTTCTTGAGGTGCTGCAGAACCGGCAGATTCCCATGCGGCTTCGTATGTGGAAAATACTGGCTGCAGCCAGTGATTTCCAGCGCTGTGTAGACCGGAACCAGCTTTTCAAATGGGAAGAGATCCGGGAGCGCCATAAAGCCTCCGGATATGGCGAAGCCTTTACTTCCAGGGTGCAGAAGCATATGAATAAAAAGGCTGCGCCAGATGAACTTCTGAAGACCATGTGGAAGGCGGTTGTTCCCCGAATGGAGGTTCTAAGACCGAGTTGGCAGGAATTTCTGAAGAAGAATTTGCAGGCGCTTTATAGCAGTGCAGAATCTTCCGGTGTCTCCCCCGCTTCTGTTTACTCTCAGAACCGGGCTGATTTCGAAAAGGCTTACCCGGACTGGAATATTCAGGAAGAGCAGCTACTTGTGTATTGGATTTACACATATTTCTGCGGTGCTGTTTACGACGGCGAAATTTTCGCCAAGGTAAAAATGGCTGTGGTCTGTACCCTGCTGATTCATGAGCTGGATATGGGCGCTTACCTGAAAAATGGACGGGTGTTCTGTCTGGAAGACCAGATAGATATTTGTTACCGTTTCTCCAGAGAGCTGGAGCATTCAGATCTGAACCTGAATGCGTTTGAAGATTTACTTGCTGCTGATAAGCTGTTTGCTCTGGAAAACATGCTGAAAATCTGTTAGCAGCTAAAATTTTCGTTTGCAACTACAAAGGAGGAATCTTGCCATGTCATTACCAGTTATCATCCGCCCGGCATCCCCAGAGGATGCAGAGGCGCTTCTTTCCATTTATGCACCTTATGTAAAGCACACTGCAATTACCTTCGAATATGAAGTTCCCTCTGCAGAAGAATTCCGGAAGCGGATTGCACACACACTACAGCATTATCCTTATCTTGTAGCCGAACGGGAAATAAACAGCTCCGCACCAGGCATCAAGGATGAAGGGAACTGCAGTGCATGTACTGAAATTGCAGGCTACGCCTACGCAGGACCGCTCCACGCCCGGGCAGCCTATGCCTGGTCTGTGGAAACTTCCATCTATGTAAGAGAATCCGAAAGAAAATCCGGAATCGGCAAGGCGCTTTACGCTTCTCTGGAAAAAGCGCTTGCCGCCCAGAATATGACCAACCTGAATGCCTGCATCGCCAGTCCTGTAGTGGATGACGAATATCTGAACCATAACAGCATTCAGTTTCATCAGCATCTGGGGTATTCCATGGTAGGAGAATTTCACAAATGCGCTTACAAGTTCGGGCGTTGGTACAATATGGTCTGGATGGAGAAGATCATCGCCGATCACCCCGACAGACAGCCCGATGTGATTCCCTTTGCACAGATTCCTCCAGAGATTTACTGCTGATTTTAAATGCTTAACAGAAAAAAAACACTTCAATGCTGTATGCGGACTGTTTTCTCCCTTAAATAACAGCTTATTAAAACACCCGGGAGCAAATACTCCCGGGCTTTTTACTGTCTTTCATATTCTGTTTATATCTTACTCTATCGCAGTCAGAATCTCTCCCACTGCTCCCACAATTCCTTCTTCCGGATGCATTGCGGTAAGCTGGGTGAGTTTGGCGGCATTGGAAATTTTCTTGTCCAGAATTTCCATGATGGCTGTTTTCTCCATGTATGGGATTTCAGCCTGGTTGAGAAGAGTGAATACCTGGGTTTTCACATCATTCTCACGAAGCTCCGGAGCTCCCAGAGTAATGATAATTTCAGCTGTTGCAGAGGTTTCCGGAACACTTACCACCAGGCAGCCAAGTGCTTCATCGTACTCTTTAAAAGCTTCTACCTCTGTGCCTTCCACTTCTACGGTAACCTCGGTGTCCTTCACACCCCAGAACTCTACAGTCCAGGTTCTCTTCTGCGGGATCAGTTCCAGCCTGCCCGCTGCCTTGTGGATGACGAAGCGGCCAGTGCTCCACTTCAGATCCATGTCTGTGAGAACGCACTCGTCTTTCAGGTAAGCGTTGGACTCGTTGTCGTCTTCGTAAAGCTGGAAGCTGCCGTCTGCACCGCCGTATACACGGATGGTCATAGTTTCCGGATTTCTGGCTGCTTCCTGTCCAAAGATTTCCTCAGTCATCGGCACAATGGCACCTGCTTTTGCCAGAACCGGTATTGAATGAAGGTCACGGTACATATCCATCTCTCTGTCGCCGGAGTATACCAGACCTGTGAAGAAATCAATGTAAGTACCCTCTGGCAGCCATACATGAGTCCTGGCTCTTCCTACGCCCTGGACAGATTTCTCCGTAACAGGCGCTACAATAAATGCGGTTCCATACTCATATTCATTCTTCACTGTGTAAGCCACCTGCTCTGCCGGATATGTGTAGTACATTGGCAGAATCAAAGGCGTGTTCTCTTTATATGCTCTGTAGTTCATAGTATACAGATACGGAAGCATCTGGTGACGGAGTCTTAAGAACTCCTTCATAACCTCACCGATCTCCATAGGGAACTGCCACGGTTCTTTTCCCATAAACTCATTTTTGCTGCTGTGCAGACGGTTAATTGGAGAAAATACGCCAAGCTGTACCCAGCGAAGTGCCAGCTCATTGTCACGATAGCCAAGCATATGCCCACCGATATCATGGCTCCACCAGCCATATCCAATATTGGAAGCTGTGCTGGTAAAATAAGGCTGGAAATTCAGGGACTCCCAGGTTACGATACTATCACCGGAGAAGCCTACTGGATATCTGTGTGAACCAGGTCCTGCATATCTGGAAAAAGTAAGAGGACGTTTTCCATCGCGGGCATTGTCCAGGTAATGATAGTGGTTCAGCATCCACAGTGGATCCAGACCAGGGACCTTCGTGATATTGCCCTGCTGCCAGTCGATCCACCAGAAATCAACGCCTTTGTTTTCCTCTGGATGAAGCACACATTTGAAATATGCTTCCAGGAATTTGCGGCTTGTGATGTCAAAATCAATGGGAGCTTCGTGTTCGATATCTACATCTCCCAGCTCCTTCGCCATAGCCGGATATGCTTCCTCGAAGGCGCGGATTCCACCAGCTGGATGAAGGTTTACAGAGATTTTCATTCCATGGTCATGAAGCCAGTTCATAAAACGCTCCGGATCCGGATAGTACTTTTTGTTCCAGGTATATCCGGTCCAGCCACTGCCATATTTGGGCTCCACTTCCTCTACCAGGTGCCAGTCCATATCCAGAACACCAACAGAAAATGGGATCTTCTCTTTCTCAAAGCGGGTTACAAGCGCCTTGTAGCTGTCTTCTGTGTAAGCGTAATAACGGCTCCACCAGTTTCCAAGGGCATATCTTGGGAGCATAGGAGTTTTTCCGGTGAGACGGTAAAAATCATTCAAAGCTTCTTTGTAATCATTTCCATAAGCGAAAACATAAATGTCCACCCCATCTCCTGTGCGCACCTGAGTCCATCCGTTTTCATCCAGCACCAGAGAATGGCTGTCATCAATCTGAGAGCAGCCGCTTCTGGACATAATTCCCTCCTGGAGCGGGCATTCCCCATCTACCTCATCCAAAGTTCTTGCAGTTCCGCCAAGATTGTCTCCTTTTTCCCCATAATACCATACTGCACCATAGGCGTTCTGACCGCCTACTGCGTTTAAGTTCAGACTGTTTTTGGTAAAAGGTCCGCCGGCATAAGTAACATGCATTCTGTCGGTAAAAAGCTCGAAGCCTTCCCCCTTTTTCTCAATGCGAAACTCCACTGGATCAAATTTACGGTTCCATACGATCTGGGTTGGACGGTCTTCGAATTTGCCGTCTTCCCGGTACTCCATTCGGATCAGGCAGGGAGTCAGCAGGGTGAAGCGGTATTTATCGCCCTGGATGGTGTTCTCCGGTCTGCCAACTGGTTCCATCGTCCACAGATTATTCTCAAACATATGTGTATCCTCTCAAATACTTAAGGTTTTTAGTTGTTTCTATATACGTTTTCTACTGCTTTTTCAACCAGTAAAAATTGCTGCTATACTTTTCTTTCTGCCCCTCTGATTTGCCATGGGCAACCTCCGGAATTACAGATTCTCTCCGTTTGTTTCGATAATATTCTTGTAGAAATATGCGGAATCCTTCCAGATCCGCTTCTGTGTATTGTAGTCTGTATAAACAAGTCCGAATCTCTGGGAATATCCGTATGCCCACTCGAAATTGTCCATTACGGACCATGCGAAATATCCTGCCAGATCCACACCGTCCTCAGCTGCACGCTTGTAAGCGCCAAGATAACGAGCCATAAAATCTACGCGGGCCTGGTCGTGAACCTTTCCGTCCACACCTACCCAGTCATGGGAAGCCATGCCATTCTCTGTGATCATAAACGGCTTCTTATAACGCTCCTGCATAAATTTTGGCGCCCAGTACAGAACCTCCGGAGTTACCGGCCAGCCAATTGCAGTCTGTGGGAAACCATCGTAACGTGCTGCGCGGACTGCTTTTCCAGCCTCACCGGCACGAACGGTTACGGCATTGTAAATGTTCTGTCCAAAAAAATCAAGTGGCTGTGAAATCAGCTTCATATCGGCATCTGTTACTTTCGGGAAAAACTGTCCAAATTCTTTCAGAATATCCTCTGGATACTGTCCCAGATAAACCGGATCACAGCAAAGAGCAACGTCCCAGCTGCAGGCTCCGATGGAGTTCTCCGGGAGACTGAAGTTTGCTTTTCTTGCGGCTTCAATATCTTCCGGCTTGTTTGTTTCCGGAACATAAAGGGCTCCACATGGTGCCATACTGATCTTTACAGGCTGTTTGCTGAACTCACGAAGCGCTTCTACTGCACGTCCATGGGCTTTCAGTACGTTGTGCCAGATACGGAAATAATCGGATGGGCCAACCTTCAGTCCTGGTGCATGCTCACCGATCTGATATCCAAGGCCAGCTATGCACTGCGGCTCATTGATGGTGAAGAAATTCTTTACTCTGTCTGAGAAATGCTCTGCCACTACTTTTGCATACTCGTAAAACCAGGATGGAGAATTTGGATTCATCCAGCCGCCCTGTAAATGAAGTGCGTATGGAAGATCCCAGTGATATAAGGTAACAAATGGCTCAATTCCGTTGTCCAGAAGTTCATTGATCAGGTTGTCGTAGTATTTCAGACCTTTTTCATTGACTGTGCCTGTGCCTTCCGGCATGATGCGCGCCCAGGAAAGAGAAAAGCGGTATGCTTTCATGCCCATTTCTTTCATGATCTGAACGTCTTCTTTGTAGCGGTGATACTGGTCGCAGGCTGCATCACCTGTCTGGTTCTCATAAATGTGTCCGCCGTCTTTGCAGAAAATATCCCAGATGTTCAGACCTTTTCCGTCTTCATAAGCAGCGCCTTCTACTTGGTAGGAAGCGGTTGCACCGCCCCAGATAAAATCTTTCTTAAATCCCATGGTGTAATTCCTTTCTCTATTATGTGTGAGGAGAATTTTTTAAATATGTGTTTCGATTCTCCTGATTGATCTATGTCTCGTAACATTTTATGTGATCACTCTATTTTTACTTGTGTTTAATTTCCACAAACTTCTGTCTGTCAGCAAAAATTACGTATCTGACGTTTTGATGCGGAATGCGATTCGTATGTACTACTATTTTCGCACGCATTTTATTAATGATATGTGTGATAAATATCGTAAATCCGAACGCCGTCTCTGGAAATCTTCTGGTTTTCTACTGGTACAAGTGTGACTGCTTCCTTGTCTGTAAATGCAACCACATTCTCGTTCCAGATGGTATCCGCGCTGATTCCCTCCAGCATGCAATACGGAACAAAAGTATCTGTCTGAATGGAAACGCTTCCGTCTGCATTCTCAGTTACCTTAAATGCAGGATCTTTCAGTTCCAGATATTTGACTGGAACAAATGTCTCGAATTCTTTCTTGGAAACCTTCTGTCCGTTCTGTTCATACTCATATTCGACAACAAAGAATACGCTGTCATCACGACCTGCGATCAATTCCTTGTATTCTTTCTCAAACAGGCATTCCGCACTGAGTGCAGGTACTTCTTTGGATACTTCCTGCTCCTCGATCACCTGGAAGTCCAGTGTTTTCACCGCGATTTTCGCTTTTACCGTTACCGGGTCAAGTGTCTCGTTTGAAATCCAGAAGCCTATGTGAGTCTCTTTTTTCTCAATGCTTCCTGCCACATTGTCGCAGAAGCCTTTTGCCATATAATGGAGGGCCTTGTATCTTCCGTAATAGTCCATACTGGACCAGGACGCAACCGGCCAGTTATCATTGAACTGCCAGTAAATACTTCCCATACATCTGCCTCGGTTTCTTCTCCAATGCTCCGTTGCTTCCTTCATGGCGTATCCCTGAAGAATCTGGCTTAGAAAGATCAGGCTTTCCAGGTCTTTCGGATAACGGAAGGTCTCAGATAAATAATATAGAATCTTACCGTTTGCCGCCGGATTTTTCTGATGGCTCTCCATAACTCTGGAGAAAAGGTTGCGGTCTTTCTCCCCGGTAAAGGTCTCTACTGTCTTGATAGATGGAAGAGACTGGAAGCCGAACTCGGAGCAGAAACGGAAATAGTGCTTCATGTACTCACTGAATGGTTTCTGACCATGCCATACATCCCAGTAATGGCAATCGCCGCGGTTCTCATCACATGGATTATCAAAGCTTCCTCCTGATGACGGGGAAGACGGCCAGTAGAATGCATCTGGTGCATTTTCTTTTACCACATCTGCAAGGAGGAATTCGAACTGATACAGGTAGTCTCTCTTAAGAGACGGTGCATGTCCCTGGACATCCTTCCAGTCTGTCCATGCGCATTCCAGCTCATTGTTTCCACAGATCAAGCCAAGGCAGGCATGATTGCGGAAACGGAGGATATTGTCTTTTGCTTCAATTGCAATATTCTCTGCAAACTCCGGTGTTACGTCGTAAATGTTGCAGGCGTACATCAGATCTTCCCAAAGGAGAATTCCGTATTCATCGCAGAGATCGTAGAATTCGTCGGATGGGTAATATCCGCCGCCCCATACGCGAAGACAGTTAAAGTTTGCAAATACGCAGGCTTTTACATCGCGCTCCAGGATTTCTCTGGTGATTCTTGGGTAGAAGCAGTCATCTGGAATGTAATCTGCGCCCCGGGCAAAAATCTTTACGCCGTTTACCATGATAGCAAATTCCTGGCCCCACTGGTCATCCTCACGGGATACCGTGACGGTGCGGAGACCGATGCGGTACTCCCTGGTATCAAGAACGGTCTCGCCGGCTTTCAGCTGGATCGTCAGGGTGTATAAAGGCTGTTTGCCGTAGCCGTTTGGCCACCACAAAGCAGGGTTTGTTACGTTTATATCAGAGTCGGTGCCAGTGTAGATGAGAGCACTGGATGGATCACGGAGTTCGTAGAAAAGCTGTAAGCCGCTGACTCCGGGCTGTGCGCTGCCGCCAGATTCTGGCTGTGCTGCAGAATTTCCATTTGACTGCATAGCAGTATTTCCAGCTTTTACAACCTGTCCATCTGCTTTCTCAATTTCACTTCCAATATGAAGTGTCACGGCTCCATCCATATGCTCCTGGCGGATCAGGGATTCGCCCAGTCTTGCAGTATCAAAGCAGCAGAGCTCCACACCGCGGAAAAGTCCCGCATCTGGAAGCTTTGGGCCCCAATCCCAGCCGAACATGGAGTGTGCTTTACGAATGTACTGGCTTCCAGAGGTAGTTCCGGTGTTGGTAAAATGAATCTCTCTTCCTTTCTCCGGCTTGTAAGTCTCAATGAATTTTACCGGGGAGGCGATATGAAGTTCCAGAAGGTTCTCGCCTTCTTTTACCAGCTCTTTCACCTGGTAGACCCAGGTGCGGTGCATATTCTCAGTATGTCCAAGCTTCTTTCCATTTAAAAAGACATCTGCCACAGTATCAATTCCGTAAAAGGTAAGAAGAATCTCCTCACTGGCAATCTCTTCTGCGCTTACAGAAAAAGTGCTTCTGATGCCAAAATCATTTTTCCAGAATTCTGTCCATTTGTACTCATTCATTCCATAATATGGATCCGGAAGAATTCCTTCTTTGCAAAAAGTCTCCATGGCGGAGCCGGGCACATTCATGTCATACCAGGTGTCCTGGCCGCTGATGGATATCTGAAAATTGTCTTTTAAGTCTCGCTTTATCATATGGTTATCCTTTCTTGTCAGCAAGCCGTTCAAAAGTATTAAGATATGTAAATATAATTTAACAGTCCTATGAAGCAATGTCAACCATATACCAGTGGAGATTGTTACTGTTTATGAGTTGCTGTTCACGCCGACCAGTAACACGCTTCGCGATGCACAAAAAGACGAACCTTCTTGTGACAAGCACAAGAAGTAGCATTTGCTGCGCAAACTTAATTCTCAGGTTTTCTGTGAACTTTGTTCACAAAAAACACCCGGGAGTACAGAGACAATCCTCTGTTCCCGGGTGTTTCTTCATCAGTTAATTTTTTTCAGCCAGAAGAAGCCATATGCAGGCACATTTACACCTGCAGCCTCCATCTCCTGTCCGGTGATCAGATCCTTGTAAATTCCATCACGTTCATTAATCCATGCTGTCTTATCATATTCGCTGAAGTTAAACAGGCCGTAAATTTTCTCCCCTTCATAATAACGGCCAATGCAGAGAATACTGTTATCCCAGGTATCCACAGTCCAGGTATCCGCATTTGTCATAAATGCCTTCTCTGTTTTGCGGATTTTTTCCAGCTGGAGCAGACGTTTGTTCAATTTACCCTCCACAGTTCTGGCGTTGCCGCTCATGGCTGCGCGATCCCAATTCATAGCCCCTCTGTGAATGTATCGGGAATCCGGTGCTTTGTCCGGATCATTTTTGTATGAATAATCATTTACCTGTCCGATTTCATCTCCACTGTAGATCACAGGAATTCCTGACTGCATGAACATATAGGCATGAAGCATAACATCCAGCTGGATTGCTTTTTCCATTGCCGCTTTGTTTTTCTCAAATCCCGCCTTCTCAATACCGCACATGGAAGCGGTGGTTCCGCAGAATCTTGCATCTCCAGTTACCGGATCCTCATTGTAAAGCACTCCGCGGCTGTTGCTCTCCCCTGCAAAGCCCTGGAAATAGTCATTGAGATATTTCTTATGAGAACGTTCTTCAATGCCTTCCTGCTGAAGTGTGGCATAGTCCAGTCCCCAGCCAATATCATCGTGGCAGCGCAGATAATTCAGGAATACGTAATCCTTCGGCAGACCATTTACAATATCAAGCTGTTTTTTCAGAAGACGCACGTCCCTGGTGGCAACGGTATGCCATGTAGTTGCCATTGTAGTTACATTGTAAAGCATATGGCATTCCGGTTTTTCTACAGTTCCAAAGTACGGCACAACCTTTTCAGGCTCCATAACCACTTCTCCAAGAAGAATCACTCCCGGGCATACAATCTCGCTGATCAGGCGCATCATACGCACAATGGTGTGTACCTGCGGAAGATTCCGGCATGGTGTGTTCAGTTCTTTCCAGATATAGGGAACTGCATCAATTCGGATTACATCAATTCCCTTGTTTGCAAGGAAAAGGAAATTATACATCATCTCATTGAAAACCCGAGGATTTCCATAGTTCAGATCCCACTGATAGGGGTAAAAGGTGGTCATTACATAATGCCCGATTTCCGGCAGCCAGGTAAAGTTACCCGGAGCTGTGGTCGGAAATACCTGAGGCACTGTTTTCTCATAGAGGGACGGAATATACGGATTGTCGTAGAAGAAATAACGGCTCATATATTCCCCGTCGCCCTGGCGGGCTTTTTTTGCCCATTCATGGTCTTCCGAAGTATGGTTCATAACAAAATCCATACACAGGCTGATGCCTTTTTTGTGGCAGGCACCGGCCAGTGCCTCCAGATCATCCATCGTTCCCAGATTTTCCTGTACTTTACGGAAATCAGCCACTGCATAACCGCCATCAGAACGACCTTTCGGCGTATCCAGAAACGGCATCAGATGAATGTAATTTACGTTGTTTTTTTCCAGATAGTCAAGCTTGCTTTCCACACCTTTCATGTTTCCTGCAAAATTGTCTATGTAAAACATCATGCCAAGCATGTCATTTTTCTTATACCAGCCCGGATCTGCTTCACGCTTTTGATCCAGTGCCTTCAATGTGCTGCTTCGTTCTTCATAGAAGCGGTGCAGCTGATCGCATAACTCGAAAAACATGGAATCATTTCCATAAAGCTCCATGTACAGCCAGCGTAATTCATCTGTTTTCTTTGCCATACGATCCTGAAAGATCTTATCTGTTTTCTCTCTTTGCTTCACTTTATATCCTCCTCGTATCTACTGGCAATTCTCAAAACTTCAGCTCGTACTTTGTAACATCCATCTCCACTTTGCCATCTGCAAAGAAGGAAATTCCATCTGCCTCCAGATCTGTATAAATCGTTGCAGTCATCACATGTTCTCCATCATTTACAAAAATCTCAGCACTAAAGCGATCCAGGATCAGCCGAAGCTTAATTTCTCCATTTTCACTATTCACAAGGCTTCTTCTCTGATGGATAATTGCGCGTCTGGAACCGGAGAACTTACGGTCAATTTTCAATACGGATTCATAAGGGCGGAAGCTTACTGCTGTATGGTACGTATCATTCTGGGCAAAACGCACTGCAAATTTCTTATAAATATTCTGCGCATCTGCCGGGCGAAGAGTGATTTCCATATCCACGCATCTTCCCTCTATGCCATCCAGACGAATTACATCCTCAAAAGCAACATTCTTATATTCTGTCTTATTTGTGCGAAGCTTCTCAATTTCCCGAACCGGTTTCTGGATCAGGCGGCCGTCTTTAATGGAAAGCTCTCTTGGAAGGCTCATCTGTCCAAACCATTTTCCCTTCGGAATTCTGTTATTCGCACATGTATCCCAGTTCTGCATCCAGCCGATCATAATTCTTCTTCCGTCTGGTGCTTCCACTGTCTGCATTGCATAATAGTCGATACCATAGTCCACTGCCTGGTCTTTTTCCGGAATAAAGGTTTTGGTCTCCTCATCAAATTTACCAATCAGGCAAAGAGTTCCATCACCATTGTGGTACTCAAAGCCTTTTGGAAGCATATCCTGAGGGCTTACAAGTACTACATCTTTTCCATCCAGGGTAAAGAAATCCGGGCACTCCCACATTTTTCCGAATCTGCCATCATTAGAAAGCATTACGGATTCAAACTCCCAGTTAAACCCATCTTCACTTCTATACAGAAGAATACGGCCGCCTGTTCCGTCCGCCCTGTCATTTACGATCACGCAGCGGTAAGTGCCATCCTCGCATTTCCACATTTTCGGATCACGGAAATCAAAGGGGCTGCTGTTTTCCGGCATGTCTTCTGCTGTAAGAATCGGATTTCGTACATCCTTTTCATAATCCATCCCATCACCGACTGCAAGGCTTTGTGTCTGTATATCGCGGACACCTCCATCCGGCTGTGCTTCTTTTCGCACACTGGTGTACATAAAAAGCTGTTTTCCATCTGGAAGCGTAATGGCACTTCCTGAAAAACATCCCACATAATCATATGGCATGTCCGGGGCAATGGCTGCCGGAAGGTATTCCCAGTGAAGAAGGTCATCACTTACCGCATGTCCCCAGTGCATTGGTCCCCACTGGGAATCATATGGATAATACTGGTAAAATAACTGAAATTTGTCTTTGTAATAAGAAAAACCATTGGGGTCATTCATCCATCCAACTTTTGGAGATAAATGAAATTCCGGTCTCTCCAAAGGTGTAATATTCTGAGCCATTGCATCTTCGTATCTTCTGGCATCTCTTAAAGTCTGACTTATCATAATCATATCTCCTGTTGTTATTTATTAATCAAAACACATTTCAAGATAGTAATTATGGGGTCCAAAAATATTACTATCATTGGACCCCATTTTGGTTTTAACCTTTTACTGCTCCGGAGGTAACACCCTCAACGATGTAACGCTGCAGGAACAGATACAGAACCAGGATCGGAAGCATAGCCAGAAGGAGGGCGGCCATTACCAGTCCGAGGTCTGTTGAATAAGTACCATAGAATGCCTGTGTTGCAATCGGAAGAGTATACAGTTCTTTACGTCCGAGAACAAGGCTTGGAAGAAGGTAATCATTCCAGAATGCCATTGCATCAATAATCGCAACTGTTGCGATGGTTGGTTTCAGAAGCGGAAATACAATTTTCCAGTATGTCTGCCATCTGGTACATCCATCAATAAATGCTGCTTCTTCCAGCTCCATCGGAACGCTGGTGTGAATTGCACCGTGGAACATGAAGGTTGCCATGGAAAGGGAAAATCCCACATGCATAAGGATCAGAGTAATACGGCTGTTCAGTACTCCAAAGATACCACCGTAAAGAGAAACCAGCGGGATCATAAGTACCTGGAACGGAATAACCATAGATGCAATCATCAGGGAAAACAGAATACCGCATGCTTTCCATTTATTACGAACAATTACAAACGCTGTCATTGCAGAAAGCATAATTGTAAGGATCGTAGAAACTGTAGTAATCAAAAGAGAGTTTGTAAAAGATGTTGCAAAGTTCATCTTTTTCATGGCATCTGTAAAGTTAGTCAGAATAAAGCCGTGAGAGCCAACCAGTGCCAGCGGATCTGCCGTGATATCACCTTTTGTCTTAAACGCATTGAAAATTACCATGATAAACGGGAAGATAAATGCCAGAAACAGGATAACCAGCACTGCTATTGTAATAAAATGGCTGACTTTTTTCTTCTGAGCTGCTTTTTTGTTTTCATCCATCATGCTGCCACCTCCCCTTTCTTACCAATGTAAACCTGAGTAACTCCTACGATTGCGCAGACAACAAACAGAATTAATGCCTCTGCCTGGCCGGTACCGTAATTTTTGTAAGTAAATGCCTGATTGTATACGTGCATAGCTGCCATTACAGAAGAGTTAAATGGCTCACCTTTTGTCAGGGAAAGGTTTACATCATATACCATAAAGCATCTTGTGATCGTTAAGAAAAGACACTGTACAAAAGAAGATCTCATAAGTGGGATCGTTACGTTAATGGTTGCCTGTGTCTTGGTGCAGCCGTCGATCTGGGCTGCTTCCATAAGGCTCTTGGATACGCTCATAAATCCGGCTACATAGATCAGCATCATATATCCTGCGTACTGCCACACAGATACGATGATCAGACATGCCATTGCACCGTTGGTGGTTGCCAGCCAGGAGGTGGAAAGAGCACCTACAGAAAGAGATTTTCCAAGTGATACAAATGCACGGTTAAATACGAATTTCCATACATAACCAAGTACGATACCACCGATCAGGTTCGGAACAAAGAAGCCTGCACGGAAGAAGTTCTGACCTTTAATTCCGCTGGTAAGAAGGTATGCAAGGAAAAATGCTACCACGTTTACCAAAATTACAGCGATAACAGAATAAATCAAGGTACGTCCAAGTGCCTGCCAGTAAGCTGCATCCTGGAATGTAGCAATGTAGTTTGCCAGTCCAACAAATGGTTTGTCTTTTGAAACACCGTCCCAGCTTGTAAATGTAAGATATAATCCGTAGATAAATGGAAGGATTACAACTGCACTAAACAGGACAGTGGAAACGCCAGCGAACATCAAGTACTGTTTTACTTTATATTTCATGGTGTTTTGTTCCATAATCACGATCCCCTTTCCCTTTTCTTTTTTGTCTCCACCCTTTTCCCGCTGCCTCCGAAAATCTATAATCCAGTACTTTTCTTTTTGTGAGGGAAAGAGGCCGCACGCCGCATGGCACAGGCGTGCAGCCTCTTGAGGGGTGGCAAATTTCTATAAAACTACAGTATGTTTGTTAAATTAATAAGTTGTTACCAAAGGATAATTCTTAGTGCTCTACAGGAGTTGTGTTCTTCCAGTAGTCTTCAATCTCTGCTGCAAACTCAGCTCTGTCAATCTGTCCTGCGAGATATTTCTGGAAGGTTGCACCACAAATGGAAAGATGATCATCCGGAAGGTAATTGTAGTTATCAATCAGAGAGCCTTCATCTGCATATTTCTTAACAGATTTTCCAAGTGGATCGGATACTTCTTTTTCATTGTTAGAGAATGCAGGTACAAGTGCACATGTCTCAGCAATGAAGCTCTGTCCTTCATCGGAATCAGCAAGCCATGTAAGGAAGTCCTTAGCTGCCTGACGCTGCTCATCACTTGTTGCATCAGAGGAATCGATCATCATGAATTTGGAACCTCCACCAACAAGCTTCTCATTGGATCCGTCATCTGTGTTCTGCGGTACCGGCATCATTCCCATATTCTCTGTATAATCATATGCATTGATTACGGACCAGTCCCAGTTTCCTCCGAACATGAATGCGATCTGTCCTTCAGCAAGCATCATCTCGGTTGTCTCACGCTCTGCAGCGATTGCAGAATCTTTTGCGTAGTTATTCTCCATCATTACATCGAAGAAGTCCATAAGAGAATTGAATTTCTCATTGTTTGCAAGGTCTGCTGTTCCTTCATAAAGAGAGGAAACAAATGCTTCTACATCTGGCTGCTGCTCGTAAACCTCAGCAAGGAAGTGAGCTGCAAGGGACCAGTCCTCTTTCATGATACCGGTAGGTGTTTCCATTCCACCTTCTTTCAGTTTCTCAAGAAGCTCTTTAAAAGAATCAAGTGTCTTGTAATCATCCGGATTGAAGGTCTCGCCTGTGATTGCTTCGATTGCATCTGCATTGTAAATAACACCGCGTGCTTCAAGGCAGGTCGGGAAACCATTGAGCTGTCCGTCAACTCCGATTGCGTAATCAGTCTCATTAACCCAGCTCTGATCGCTTAAATCAATTGCATGGTCTGCTGCAAGTGAATAGATATCTTTCGGGTCTACCATAGAGATTGTATATGGATCATTCGCAGAATATCTGGTAGCCAGATGAGCAGATACTGTATCACTATTGTAATAAACCTCTACGCCAACGCCGGTCTCTTCTGCATACTGAGCAGCTAATTCTTCGAACTGGCTCTGAACCTCCATCTTGGAGTTAAAAATTGTGATGTTCACATCGTCTGCCATAACCGGTACAGATACACTTGCCATTGTTGCTGCTGCAGTTGCAACTGCAATTGCCATTGAAATACGTTTTTTCATTTTTGCTTCCTCCTGTTTTTTACGTTCTTGTTCGGACGTTTTCTTTATGGTTGTATGATAGCATTGCGTCTCAAATATGTCAAGCGGTTGTCATATATTTTTGTCCATTTCACATCACTTTGTTACATTTATACTATTTAGCTCTTTATGTTTTGTGCACTTTTACATGCTTTTTTCGTGTCTATAGTTCATTTATTTTATTTTTCTTGTTTTTTTACGAAAATTGCTTCATTTTTTATCACAACCGCATGTCATATTCCTTATGCATCTGATCAATTCCGCGCGAAGCGTTTTTTTGTATAGCAGAAATATTACAGAGTAATTTCCTGCTATACAAAAAATCAGCTGTCATATTGTATTCTGAAATGTTTCAAAAACACCCCAGAATACACAATATGACAACTGACTGGAAAATTTTTCGAAGATAAAAAAATATTAACAATTCAGTAAAGCGGACATTCGCAATCCGCTTCGCTGTTTGCTCATGAACGCAGTCGCTTCGCGATCTGTCAGTGGGAGCTGAAGGCTCCCACTGACAGAAGCATCCCCCCTCACTCGCCGCTTAGTGCTCCGCGCACTTGAAGCGGGGAAATGCTTATCTGCGTTCAAGTCGTCCCTCGCTCAACCAGTGTAACCGGAAATACTGTCTTAGTAGGTACAACTTTCCCCTCATCAATCTGCGCAATAGCTGCTACTGCCAATTCTGCCATCTGTTCCACAGGCTGATGAATTGTCGTAAGTCCCGGACTTGTAAACTGGGCAATATTCACATCATCAAAACCTACGATCTTCAGTTGCTCCGGAACCTTGATTCCCAGATCTGCGCATGCCTGCAGTACATAGGCACCAATAACATCTGAACTGGCAAATACACCGTCCACATCAGGATTATCCACCAGTGCCTGTCTTACATATTCATAATATTCCAGAGAATCAAAAAGACGGTTATCCGT
Source organism: Blautia faecis (assembly GCF_027662325.1). Classification (NCBI taxonomy): domain Bacteria; kingdom Bacillati; phylum Bacillota; class Clostridia; order Lachnospirales; family Lachnospiraceae; genus Blautia; species Blautia faecis. Next base: position 24,639 of record NZ_JAQDKY010000021.1, read on the forward strand.
TACCATAACCACATTTTCTTCATTTCGATTCTTACAGATATCACGAAATGCAACCTCGCGGAGATCTCCTGGCATATGAATGTCAACCCCTGCACTTACTCCGCCGATAAACATCAGCTTCCTGCAGCCTTTCTCAATCAGAAGCTCCGTTGCCAGCACACCGCCCTGATAGTTATCACATTCAATCCCGGATGTCCCTTCATCCATAGAACGTTCCAATGTGATCAACGGGAAATCAAGATCTTCAAATTTCTCAGTTTCAAAACTTCCACTGCAAAGAACAACGCCGGTCACTCTTTCGCTCTTGCACATCTCAATACACTGTTCCTCACGTTCTTCTTTATACCTGGAAACAAAAAGCATGATACGATATCCCTGCTTCGCAGCCTCTCGCTCCAAACGGCTTAGTACCTTGGCAAAATAAGGATGTTCAATATTCGGCAAAATAACTCCTATCGTATTACTCTTCTGCTTTGACAGTGCGCGAGCTGTCTCATTAGGCTGATAATTCAGCTCTTTCATCACCTGATATACTTTCTCACGGGTCTTATCACTGATATATCCTCTGTTATTCAGGACTCTGGAAACTGTTCCTACCGTTAGGCCTGAGGCCTTCGCCACATCCTTAAGTGTTGCCATATATGTAAATCTCCTTTATTGCGAGCTGCAGTTTTTTTATTTCATCTTGATTTTATCACCTCGTAGTTTCTTGTGTCAACCGGTAAATACATCCTGTTTCTACATCCACCCGGCATCCATGTCACTGCAGGCCATCACCACGCAGTCGATTCCAAGAAGGATCAGATAACCGCCAATAATAAAGCCCGTTGAAAACAACGCTACCCACGGCCAGATGATCATCAGACAACCAAGGGTGATTCCAAGGATATTTACAATCAAGGTAAAGTAATAGTAAAATTTTCCTGCCAGACGGACCAGAGGGATGTGGGTCAATCTGGAAACAGAATGAGCGATGAACCAGATTGGGAGAAGCAGGGTCATGATCAGCTCTCCGGCATTTGGGTACATCAGAAGCATTAGTCCGGCAAGGAGACTTAAAATTCCAGTCACCAGAGCAATGGTAGGTCCGAAGCCGATATAGCGCTCTGTTTTTGCATAAAATACAATATCTGAAATTCCGGTGATGACAGCAAGAAAACCATACGCAAAGGTAATTCCGCGGAGCATGCCGCCCGGATTACACAACGTATAAATCCCAAGAAGGATCAGCAGGATTCCCTCAATGAGTTCCAGCCAGCCATAACGTGAACGTCTTCTCATTTTTCCTCACTCTCCTCTTTGTTATTTAAAATTTTCATAAACTCTTCGCCAGTTATCGTTTCTTTTTCATAAAGGAACATAGCCAGTTCATCCAGTTTTTTACGGTTGTCTGTCAGGATCTTTTTGGCTTTTTCATGTTCTCGCTTTACTAATTCTACGACCTTCTCATCGATTTCCTTCTGGGTATCTGCAGAGCAGGAAAGGGATGCATCGCCGCCAAGGTACTGGTTGGTAACGGTTTCCATAGCCACCATGTCGAACTCGTCGGTCATTCCGTAGCGAGTGATCATAGCTCTGGCAATCTTGGTTGCCTGCTCGATATCGTTGGAAGCGCCTGTGGTGATCTCGCCAAACACGATTTCTTCTGCAGCACGTCCGCCGGTGAAGGTTGCAATCTTATTTTCCAGTTCTTTCTTTGTCATCAGATACTTGTCACCAGTTTCTACCTGCATGGTATAGCCGAGTGCACCGGAAGTACGCGGAATAATAGTAATCTTCTGAACAGGAGCGGAATGGTTCTGAAGGGCTGCCACCAGGGCATGTCCGATTTCGTGATAGGAAACCACTTTTTTCTCCTGGTCAGAGAGAACTGCGTTTTTCTTCTGGTAACCAGCGATTACCACTTCAATGCTCTCTTCCAGGTCTGCTTCTGTAACGATTGTACGTCCGTCACGGACTGCACGAAGTGCTGCTTCGTTTACAATATTTGCCAGCTCGGCTCCGGATGCACCAGATGCCATACGTGCGATAGTGTGGAAATCCACGTCATCGGATGCTTTGATTTTTCTTGCATGAACCTTCAGAATTGCTTCACGTCCTGCAAGATCGGGAAGCTCAACTGGTACGCGGCGGTCGAAACGTCCTGGACGGGTAAGTGCCGGGTCAAGGGATTCCGGGCGGTTGGTAGCTGCCAGAATGATAACCCCATTGTTGCCTTCGAAACCATCCATCTCTGTAAGCAGCTGGTTCAGTGTCTGCTCACGCTCATCGTTACCACCAACCTGGCCATCACGTTTTTTACCGATGGCATCGATCTCATCAATGAATACGATACATGGGGCTTTCTCTTTCGCCTGCTTAAAAAGATCACGAACTTTGGAAGCACCCATACCTACAAACATTTCTACGAATTCAGAGCCGGACATGGAAAAGAATGGAACATTCGCTTCTCCGGCAACGGCTTTGGCAAGCATTGTTTTACCAGTACCTGGAGGGCCTACAAGGAGAACGCCTTTCGGCATGGAGGCTCCCACGTCTGTGTATTTCTTCGGGTTGTGAAGGTAATCTACAATCTCTGCAAGGTTTTCCTTGGCTTCATCCTCTCCGGCTACATCTGAGAAACGGATTCCTTCACTGGACTGAACGTAAACCTTTGCATTGCTTTTTCCCATGCCAAATGCCATGGAGTTTTTGCCTCCAGCCTGCTCCATCAGCTTCTTCGCCATATAATTTCCAAGAACTATGAAAATGATCAACGGCAGAAGTCCGGTTACCAGGAAGCTGAGAATCGGGGAGGTCTGCTGGTCAATGTCTTTGGTAAAGGTGGCACCGCACTCATACAGACGGTCGGTGAGATCGGGGTCATTCATAAGACCGGTTTTATATATTTTTTCGTTGTTCTTGTCGGTAAAGACGATCTGGTTATCTTCTACTTCTACTTTGCCGATGTTTTTTTCATTGATCATGCTCATGAAGGTACCATAATCGGTTTCTTCTACCTGATGCTCCATCAAGATTGGGGAAACCACCAGGTTAAAGACGATCAGTACCAGAAGCACAATGCCGTAGTAATAGATCAACGGCTTTTTTGGGGTTTTTACTTCTTTCATGGTTGTAGTCCTTTCTTATGTAAACTAATAGCGTCTACTCACTCTTCTGCCTCTTTCTTCTCTTCCAGACGCTGGGCTTCAATAGCCTCCAGCGATACCAGAAGTGCCCGGTTTACTGCCTGCATTGCAAAATCAAGGGCGTATTCTGCGGTGAGGATTTTCTTCTCCGTTCCCGGGAGCACATTTCCAAATATTGGCTCCTTATTTTTCAAATTAATGTTTTCTGCCTCCAGCACTTTTCCAACTGCTGCTTCCACCTGGTCATAGACGCCTGCCAGCTTCATTACACAGTCTGTCTTGGAATGGCGAAGTCTGTTTTCCAAAGTGATACGGCTTTCCTGACATTCCTGTCGAAGGTTCTGGATCTGTTGGTGGAGTCTTTCCGTATCCATACTCTCCGCCATCTGAATCCGACTGTGGGTCTGTTCCAGTTTTTTATCCAGCTCGTACATTTTTACGGATAAAATTTCATGTGCCATATATGGTTCCCTCCTCTCCTTGCGGATTACGTTATCATTTCCGTTCTTTCTCAAACAGGCTCTAGCGCATGTTTGAAAAAGGCTTTCTGCAAAACGTGCGTCACAATCGCACTCCGTAATCCTGATGATTTTATTCTAGTACAAGCAGAAGAAAGTGTCGATAGCCAAAAATTTCACCGTGTATAGACAAAACGGGCAAAGTGTAAAGATACACCTTGCCCGTTTGATCTCTTATTTAGTTCCCTCCATGTATTTGCATCCGGCCTCTGGATTCTATTCCCAGTCGGTCTCCACCTCCGTCAATTTCACTTTCAAAACTGCTTCAAGGTCAATAAACACAGGAATAAAACTGTCACGAATAAACAGGAGCATTTTTCAGCACAGAAAGACATCTTCTGTAGCATTCTTTCCCATCATAATCAAATAGACTTCGTGTACGATCATATCCAGATTCTTCGTATCCTCCGGTGTCCAGTCCTGGAAAATACCAAAGATAGCATAGCTGTGGTAACGGAGGATCAGCTTCAACTCCTGGCGGCTATAATTCTGGTACAGATTTTCTTCCTCCACAATGCTCTCAAACAACTCGCAGGTTCCTTGCATAAGGGTTTGTTCCAGTTCTTTTCCATAATTACTTTCTATTCCTTTTCGCACTTCGGGTATAGCATTGATGGCAAAAACAAACAGATACTTCAGCGCTGCTTCTGCGCCACCCTGCTCTTTGCACGCCTCCAGCAGCCGCCTGGTTCCCTGCTTTATGCTCCACTGAATCATATCCGGTATTCCTTCGAAATGGTAGTAAAATGCCTGCCTGGTGATCTGGCACTCTTCCACAATATCCTTTACTGTAAGCTTCTTTACTTTTTTCTCCAGAACCAGCTTACGGGCTGCTTCTGTGATGATTTCTTTCATGTCCATATACTGTGGTTCTCTTTCCTTTATCCGGTGTTGAATCATAAACAGTCTCTAATTCTTATACCTTAATAGCTACATGCAAATCATATTATCGGCAACAACGACTAACTACAGCTCATACAATTTCACAGGTTATATATCTTTAACAATTTTCCCACTGCATTTTCCTATGATGCTTATACCCACTGCATTTTCCAATGATGCTTATATTCATACTTTGAGTTTCTAATTTGACTCTTCTGAATCTGCAATATTTTCCTCATCTACAGTATCTTGTTTCTCTGGTACCACTACATCTTCTCGCGCCTGCATAGCGGCTCTCTCACGAATGCTTTTCTTCGGGGCGGCCGGTTGAGATTGCTGAGAGGATTTCTTCCTGGCTGGGTCTACTGCAAATTTGCGTTCCGGATCAGCCTGGGCAACTTTGCCTAAACGGGTGGCACCCCAAAGTAAAAACAGCGGAAGCACAATGGCTGTAAAAAGAAGCCCCAGATTCATCAATCCGGTAAAAAACAGAATTACCTGCATGACAATCTCTGTTATAAGAAGCGATATGGCCAGTTTCACAGAAAATCTGCTCTTATCTACTCTGTTGGAATTTCTTACAGATAGAAATCCAACTACAGCTTCCCAGATTCCTACTGCAATAAAACAAATACCAATCCCTTTCAGAAGTCCACTTCCCACTCCGGCATTCTCAAGAAGTTCTACATACTCTGCAGTTCCTTTATCTGCTTCCAGAGCTGTCATAAAGAAATTGATTCCATACATGATCGTGGAAGTAATGGCTGAAAACATCAGGAAAATACCACCAAACATCAGACACATCTTGCCATTCATCGCCTGCCGTGTCACCTTCATCTGCTCAAATTGATCCATAATCAAACCTGCCTCTCTTTTTTGCGAACCGACAAAAACACAATTTTAATATTAGTCTAACATATCACTTTTCGTTTTTCAATGTACAGGTTCCTGTTCATGTAACAAACATTATGGGTTACGATTCTCGATCTTCGCAGAAACACGCTCTAGAGCGTGTTTGAAAAAGGCTTTCTGCAAGACGTGCGTCACAGTTTGTGGGAGATTTTGTCCGGATGAGGGCGCCGTAGCGGGCTACGGCAACCGAATTCGGGCAAAATCTCCCGCAAAGTGGGGCGTGCAGATTGCGGGAATGATTTTTCAAACACGCTCTAGCTTAATAATTACCTTTACTTTCCAGATTCAGCTTTATATAATGTATTAGAGTGTGTTTGACGCACAAGTTACATGTGAAAGGCAGGTTTTACCAATGAACTGCAATAAAAAAGAGCTTTTACTTTATGCCGTTACTGACCGCAGCTGGTTAAATGGCAGAACTTTATATGACCAGGTCGAAGAAGCCTTAAAAGGTGGGGCTACCTTCATTCAGCTACGCGAAAAAACTCTGGATACAGATAGTTTTCGCAAAGAAGCTGCGGAAATCAAAGAGTTATGTGCGCGCTATCATGTACCATTCGTGATCAATGACAATGTAGAAATTGCAAAAGAAATCAATGCCGATGGCGTTCATGTAGGGCAGGAGGATATGGCTGCTGGTAATGCCAGAGCCATCCTCGGTTCTGACAAAATCATCGGCGTTTCTGCGCATACAGTTGAAGAGGCTGTTCTTGCTGAAAAAAATGGCGCAGATTATCTGGGAGTAGGTGCCGCATTCCAAACCGGAACCAAAAAAGATGCCGGCAATATCAGCCATGAAACTATAAAACAAATATGTGAGGCTGTAAATATTCCTGTTATTGCTATCGGTGGAATTACACATGACAATGTAATGGAGCTGGCTGGAAGCGGTATCTGCGGAATTGCAGTTGTAAGTGCCATCTTTGCAGCTGAAGATATTACAAAAGCAACCAGAGAGCTTAAAGAGCTTACTCTCAAAATGAAAGATTCTACTTGTATTTCCAAAGACAATGCATCTTTCAGGAAAGGAATTTCATGTTAAGGGGTGCCATCTGGGATCTGGATGGTACGATTCTGGATTCTATGTCAGCCTGGGATCATGTAGGCGAAAATTACCTGCGAAGCCAGGGAATTGAACCTGAACCGGATCTGGATGAAGCAATCGCCACTATGAGTCTCCACCAGGCAGCTGACTATTTTATTGAGCACTATGGTGTAAAACAGACCCGAGATGAATTGATCAAAAGTGCTGTAGCAATTGTAGATGATTTCTACCGCTATGAAGCTCAGCTGAAGCCTCATCTGAAAGAATTTCTGGCTCAGCTTCATGAGACCGGAGTCAAAATGTGTATCGCCACTGCTACAGAGCGCTCCCTCGTGGAAGCTGCCCTGGCACGTTGCGGAGTGCTTGATTATTTCAGCGAAATCTTTACCTGCTCCTCTGTGGGTGCCGGAAAGGACGAACCAACCATTTATCGGGAAGCCTTGAACTTTCTTGGCACTGACCGAACCAATACCATGGTCTTTGAAGATTCTCTTCATGCCCTTACTACAGCTAAGAAAGATGGCTTCTATACCACTGCTGTGTACGACTCTCATGAAGAAAATCAAGAGGAAATACAGTGTCTGGCAAACTGTCGGATTCATGATTACGGTGAGTCGGAAGAGTTTATTAATTTTACAAAAAATCTATAGAACTTTTTATTTGTCGGGAAGCTTAATTGCTTCCCGATATTCTTTATTCAACCAAGTATCTACTACATTGACGCAGGATGATTTCTTCATATGCAAGATGGAGGAAGGAGCCGTAGCGAGCTACGGCAACTGAATTCGGGCAAAATATACCGCAAAGTGGAGCGTACAGATTGCGGGAATGATTTTTCAAACACATTCTAGTACATCGAAAATTAAGTTTCTGCTATATTGACGCAGGATGATTTCTTCATATGCAAGGCGGAGGAAGGAGGCGTAGCGGTGGCTACGGCGACCGACGACAACGCAGCAGATGAAAAATCAGGCAAGTCAATATGGCAGTTACTTAATATTCGATGTACTAGCTTATCTGCCACTTCACATGACTTCCCTTCTCGTCTTTGCTGACGATCAGCTGATCTTCAATCTCCTGCTTCAGCTCGGTCACATGAGAAATAATTCCAATCAGCTTGCTTCCTCCCGCCAGTTCCTGAAGAACCTTTACCGCCTGTTCTCTGGAATGCTCATCAAGGGAACCGAAGCCTTCATCCACAAACATTACATCAAGATGTATCGCTGCAGAGCTCTCCTGGATCTGATCTGCCATTCCAAGTGCCAATGCCAGAGCTGCCATAAAGGATTCTCCTCCAGAAAGGGTACGGACTTCACGCTCTTTGCCGGTAACATTAGAATATACCATAAGATCCAGACCACGATTCTTGCCTTTCCCCGCATTCTCCTCGTCTACCATACGAAGTTCAAACTGTCCGGCAGACATATTCGCAAAGCGGCGATTGGCCGCATAAAGAATCTTCTCCAGGTAATATCTCTGCACATAGGTTTCAAGATCCATACGGTTTCCGGACATATTTCCAGACAACAGCTTATAAAGAGTTTCCAGCTTGGTATGCTTTTCAATGATTTTACCTCGCTTCTCCATCTGAGGGCTAAGAATATCATATGCCTCTTTATCAGCTTTATACTGTTCTTTATAAAGTTCCAGTTTCGTCTGAGTCTGAAGCCGTACTTTCTCAGCTTCCTCCATCTGGGACTTGGCAGCTTCCATATCCGGCTTGCTCCTGCCATCTATGGCTTTTCCAGCTGTTTCTGCAGTGGTCTGTGCGGCTAGTTTTTTTCGCTGCCAGCTGTCTGCTTCTTTTTGCAAAAGCTCCGCTGTTTCACGGGTATAGTTCTCTGCTATGTCCGCCCATTCTGCCTCTGTCATATTTTTCTCATTCATCAAAGTCTGATAAAAGGCCTGCCGCTCCTGGTAAAGCTTCTGGTGATCTGGAAGTTCCCCTTCAAATCGTTTAATCAAGCTGGTACAGTTAACCAGCTCTTCAGAAGACGCTTTTTCTTTCTTTTCAGCTTCCTTGGAAGCAGCTTCTGCAGCTTTCCATTTTCCTTTTGCCTGGTTAAACTCTGTCATAGCCGCCTCTTCTGATGGATATTCCCGGGAATCATTCAACTGCTTCAGAAGAGCTTCTGCGCTCTTGGCTGACGCTGCTGCCTCAGTCAGCTTTTGTCCGCATTCCTCTACGGCAGTTTTTCCTGATTTCTTCCGCTCTTCTACCTGTCCCAGAGCATCCTGAAGATTACGCAATGTTTTCTGGGCTGTATTAAGTCTTGTACCCTCTTCCTGTAATAAAGTTTTCCAGGTTCCAAGAAGTGTCTGTATCTGCTTCAGCAAGGCATTCCAATTACACTCTTTATCCGCCATCTGATCCTGGGCTGCACCAGGGACTTCTGAATTTCTGCTCTCCTGGAAATTTTTTATATTGTCTCCCAAAGAATCAAATACTTCCAGCATTCCTGCTTCCGGGAACTGCTCATGATCATTTAAAATACGCGTGCACAGCTTCCTTCCTGTCTCTTCCAAAAGTCGTTCTTTTTCTGCAACTATATCCACAGCTGACCTTGCTTCACCGGCAGACTGTTCCTGCCTGTTTCGAAGCTCAGAAACTTCTTTTTCTGCCAGTTCCAATTGCTCACGGGTGAGATCTCTATGAAGGGTAGAAGCTATGCATGGATTCGGATGTTCTATTGCGCCGCATACAGGACATGGTTTCCCCGGCTGAAGCTCGCGTGCCAGAAAACCAGCCTGCTCATCCAGAAAAATTCTCCGCATAGACTCATATTCCTGGCTCTTTGCGTCATATCTGATTCTATTCTTCTGGTATGTCTCTCGTGCTTTCTTCGCCAGTTTTTTCTGTGTTTCTACACCTTTAAGAAGATCTTCCGTTTCTTGTACTTCAATGCCAAGTACTTCCAGTTCCTGATTTTTCCCTTTCCAGACAGCAATTTTCTCATTAGTGTCGGTCAGCTTCTCTGACTGAGCCCTCCAGTCTGCTTCCTGCTTCTCCATTTTCTCCAGATCTTCTCTGGCTTTGCGGTCTGCGGCCTGCGCTGCGGTCAGATTTTGCTGGCTGGTCTTTACACTTTTTTCTGCTTCCTTGATCTGCTTAAGGAGCTTCACTTCTTTATTCACGCGCTCATAAATAGTGGTGTACGCCTTAAGCTCCTTCTCTGCCGTTTCTTTCACCGCCTTCGCTGTCTGAATGACAGATTGTGACTGTTCTTTTAATAAAGGAGCTCGTTCCTGCTGCTCCTTTAAGGCACTCTCACATGTCTGCATATTACGCAAGGCATCCTGACAGCGTGCGTATTCGCCTTTTATTTCGTATGCTTTCTTAATTTTCTCTGACAGAATGGTCTTTTCCCCTATTTGTGCTTCCACTTTCCCACATTCAGAAAGCTGAACCTCAGCGTTTTCCAGCTGCGCATATAAATTCGTCAGCTGAATGGAACTGTTGTAGATATCCCTTTTTTCGTCGCGGAGTTTTGATGCGGATTGTAATTCTTTCGAGGTAAAATTCACACTTTTCTCCAGTGTTCTGCATAACTCGCCCAGATGATCCAGAAAGCAATCCATCACTACAATTTCCCCATTCAAAACCTGCTTTTTTAGCCCTTCTATTTCCTGCCACTGGTCATATTCCTGGGGAATTACCACATGGGTAGCTTCAGTCTGACATGCAGTTTTGATCTGGGCAATCTCTTTTTCCAGGGAACGCTTGCGATTCATCAGCTCGTCCACAATATTCTGGTATAATTCAGTGTTAAACAGCTTCCGGAAGATGACTTTCTTATCATCAGATTTTGCACGAAGAAGCTCCATAAATTCTCCCTGAGCGATCATGGCAACCTGCATAAACTGGCTTTTGGTAAGACCGAGGATCTCCCCCAGCTTGCTGTCAGCTTCCTTCTGTGGATATTCGGTACCATCTGGCATGATCAGGCTGACAGACCCCGGTACTTCACGACTTCCTGTATTTTTCCCCGCCCCTCTTGTCAGAAGCTTCAGATGTCTGGGAACACGGCGGACAGTATACAGCAGGCTATTTTCTCCTGCCCCTTCGGAAAAAACAAGCTCTACAAATGGTTCAACGTTCAACTCTGCATACTGGCTTTGCAGTACAACACCATCTTTCTTGTTTGTACTGGAGCTGGCTTCACCGTAAAGAGCAAATACAAGGGCATCAAATATAGTTGTTTTTCCTGCTCCGGTGTCTCCGGTCACAAGAAACAGATTCTGATTCGGCTCCTGAAAATCGATCTGTGTCAGTTTTCCGTAGGAACCAAACGCCTGCATGATAAGTTTCACAGGTCTCATTTCGTCACCTCCTGTACTGTATTGATAACCTCCTGAAGAATTTCCTGCTCTTCCGCATCTGCATTTCCGAGGAACTGGCAGCAAAGTTCAAATGGATTCAATTCACGCTCACTGTCTGCATGTCTGGTATAATCAACCTGCCGCACAGTCTCACGGCGTATCTCTAGAAGCCCTGGAAAAGCCAGACGCAGACGATCCTGCATATCAATTACGTCCAGATCCACCTTATCCGTAAGAATTACTGTCACATAATCTTTACAGCGCTGTGCCAGAACACTCTCTAAATCTCCCTTGATCACTTTTATCTGGCGCAGCGGTTCCAGTGGAATTACTTCTGTAGTGATTTCGCCCTTTTGTTTTATGTCAACCATTATAATTCCTTTATTCTGACCTGCTTCACTTACAGAGCATGCCAGCGGCGTTCCACAATAGCGATAAAACTCGCCGCCTGCTTTCATTGGCTTATGAATATGTCCCAGTGCCGCATAGTCAAATTTCTGCAGAATATCGGCTGACACCTGGTCAATATTTCCTACTGTCCGGATCTCAGAGTCCATTCGTTCAATTTCTTCTGCATTCTCCCCCATGGGCAGATAGAATTGATGGCTGACCAGAACGTTTCTCTGGTCTATGTTGACCTGTTCACGTTCTATCAGTCTGTGAATCGTATCATTGTAAGAAAGATTATTTCCATTCTCGTCTGTGCCAGTGATCAGCTTCACCATGGAAGGCTTCACAAAGGGAAGCAAATAAAAATTCACCGGACCATATTCATCCTGGAGTACCACTTTCTCAATATGATCTTCTTCTGTCTGAGGCGGTATTCCGATCATATAAATTTTCTGACGGTCAAGCACACTCCGAAAACAGTTCACACGAGGTGCACTGTCGTGATTTCCACTGATCATCATAATTACAGAATCCGGAACTGCATTTCGCAGCTTTCCGATAAAATGATCAAACACCTCCACTGCTTCTGCAGACGGAACTGCTTTGTCATAGATGTCCCCTGCGATCACGATCGCATCAGGCACTTTCTCTGCGGCCTTCTGAATTATTTGATCCAGTATATATTCCTGATCTTCTCTGAGATCACGATTGATTAATTTCAAGCCAATGTGTAAATCTGATAAGTGAAATATTCTCATAAACCGTTCCCCATTCTTATCTTCTCAAAATTCCAGTTAAATTATATATTTCATATACCTTACTATTACCGATTGTATATATAAAACCAACTTCATAGCCCTATGCATTTCTGTTATATTCTCTCTCAATCCATGCCATCAACACATCTACTATGTATTCCTGCTGCTCTTCTGTGAGCCGCACTCCTGCTGGAATTCTATGCCACTTATACAAGCATCCCCGACAGCAGCAGCCAGTAGCATGCTGAGCCAGGAATACAGGGTGCCCGCGCATTGGAGTCTGTTTGCCATCATTGGGAATCTGAGCCGGAGCCAGACGTGTTCGCACAAAATCTGAGGCATGACTGCGGATGGTATCCATTCCTTTCTCCCGGATATACTGTATATCCTTATCCTTCAGATGAAAACGACTGCGAAAATTCGAGCGGGACAGGCGGGCAAACAGATCACAAAACTGGTCCTGTTCCGGATTATATTTTCGCAAATACTTCTCATATCCATTCAATATTTCTGCAATTTTCAAATTAAGCTCTGAACTATTATACGTATAGTTCTCATCCTCTAAACGAAAATAGAAATCTATATTAACTTTCAGCTTATTGTTTCCACGCTTTATTCCTCTGCCGCTATTTCTAAAGTTACTACTATTCGTCGTATTATTAATTCCTTCATTTTTTTCATTTGTTCCACCGCCTTCTTCCTGCACCAGAAATTTCACCTGCGCTGCATGCCTCTTCAGAAGAGGAATAATGCAAAAATACAGCCGGTCATCTTCCATATGAAGATATCCCAATACCTGTTTGTCTTTATTCATAAGCTGAATCTGATTCCCATGGAAAGCTTTTGGAAACAGATATTCGCCAGACTGCAAACTGGCTATAAGCCTGCCTTCCGGGGAGGATGCTTCGGCTGCCAGAAATGCCTTAACCCGATAAATTCTCTGACCTTTCCCATCTGTGCCCTCTGGTTTCATCAGGGAATCCAGAACCAGCAATGGGTTCACATATTGCATAGAAAGATATTCAAACAGCTTCGCCTGGATGCGGAAACGGTATTCCTTCAAATCTGGTACAGAAGATAAGTCTTCTGCGTTTACGGCATTCTCCGTTCTCTCAAGGAGGACTGCCGCTGCATGACGAATACTGGTAAGAAAAAGCGCGAAATCCTCTTCCTCCGGATCCCACATATATTTTCCACAGGCAGCCTGATAATACAGTTTCCCCTGGGCTTCCTTTCGTTCTTCTTCAGAAAGATTCATACTATAGTGCAGATAAATATTCCTTGGTATAAAAGCAGCCTCGTTCCATTCACCAGACCATTCCTGATGCTGTTCCCTCTTCCCAGATTTATGATTGTCTGTGCCATGAGCCTCTGTTCCATAAGCTTCCGTTCCATATGCGTTCTGCATTTCCCGACTATCGCTCTGGCTCAGTATCCGATACGCTTCATTTATCTCCTGTGCACGCTGAATATGAGCTTCCCTTACTTCATTCAATGAGTCCGGATGAAAACGGCTGATCATCTTATGATATTTTCGCTTAATTTCTCTTTCATCATCTTCTGGGACAATCCCCAGAAGTTCTATTGCATCTTGTGTATTCATTATATATTCCCGATATTTTTATTTCGTTTTTGTCTTCATATTCTTTCAGTATACATTATTTCAAGTAAAAGGACTATAAATTTCCAATTTAACTTACTCTGAGTAGATGTCATTATAAATGGGAATCGGTTAGATATTGTTATGATTTATGGCTGGGAAACTAGTTCCCAGCCATTTTTTCTGATGTGTCTTGTTATAATTTTATCGGATGTGTTTCGGAAATCTTTCGTTTTCTTATTGATCTTAGGTATTTTGGTTGATCTTTAGCGGCTTATGAATCTTTAGTAATTTACAAATCTTTGGTGAAACACAGAACTTTCGTACTTCTAAGTTCTTTTGTATTTTCAGATTCTTTTGTGCTTTATTGCTTTCTTTCGTATTTCAGATTTCTTAAGTGTTTTTCGTATTTCTCTTTCGTTGATGTATCTATACTACCATATCTGTCGCTTTTTGTCATCTGGCAAAGTGAACATATTTTCGATTGTATTTTCATCTATTTTTTATTCTATCAATATATTACATCAATACCAGCATGATAATCCCAACTATCACAAGAAGGGGAAGTGCTATGTAGATCAAACCTCCCAGGACTAATCCGATCAGGACAAGGGGAAGGAATATCAGGCGAAAAAAGATTTTCGTAATTCCCCAGGTTGCGCGGAAGGCAAGTCCGATCATTTTGCCAAATATACCAAACATTAAAATGATAAATAACAGCGTCAGCATAAATTGTCACCTCGTTTTCTTTTCAAGCATTATACAATATGGTCTGCCCTTTACTGTAATCAACAACTTAATGGGGATTTTCACTTCAAATAAAGAAAAAATTTACAAACAGCGTAAAAAGCCCCCTGCGGAATCATTCCGCAAGGGGCGATTATTCACTATACGATTATATACTTCGCTTAAGCCATCATCGGCTCCAATGCCTTAGCCAGCTTCTCTTTTTCAGCTTCTGCCTCTGCAAGATCTTTACCCAGTGTAGTGTAATAAATCTTAATCTTCGGCTCTGTTCCGGATGGACGAACAACTACTGTCTCGTTATTCTCCAGTTTGTAAATGAGAACATTTGCTGCTGGAAGACCGGTCTCCTCAGGCTTCTTATAATCGGTAACCTTCACTACCTTGTAGCCTGCAATGTCTGCCGGCGGGTTGTCACGGAATTTCTGCATGATTCCTGCCATAGTGTCCATTCCGCTGAGTCCCGGGAATTCAAAGCTGTCAACCTTGTTCAGGTAGCGGCCATACTGTGCGTAAATCTCCTCAAGTCTCTGCTTCAGGGAGCTTCCAATGCTTCTGTAGTATGCAGCCATCTCACAGATCAGCATGGATCCGATAATGGCATCCTTATCACGTACATACGGTCCTGCAAGGTATCCGTAGCTCTCTTCAAATCCGAAGATGAAACGGTCCACTTCACCGGCAGCCTCGAGCTGTGCAATCTGGTCACCGATCCACTTAAATCCGGTAAGTACGCTTCTAAGCTCTACACCGTAGTGCTCTGCAACTGCGTCTGCAAGAGGTGTGGAAACGATAGATTTCACTGCAACCGGGTTCTTCGGCATTGTGCCTTTCTCGATACGGCCAGCTGCAATATAGTCAAGAAGAAGAACTCCCACTTCATTACCACTTACCAGCTCATAGGAACCGTCCGGGCATTTCATGGCAATACCAACACGGTCTGCATCCGGGTCAGTAGCAAGCATAAGATCTGCTCCTGTCTCCTTGGCAAGCTTCAGTCCCTGCTCCAGCGCTGCGAAAATCTCCGGGTTCGGGTAGCTGCATGTGGTAAAATAGCCGTTCGGGTATTCCTGTTCCGGAACAATCGTTACATCTGTGATTCCGATATCCTTCAGGATCTGGGTTACCGGCACAAGTCCGGAACCATTCAGCGGGCTGTAAACCAGCTTCAGTCCTGCTGTCTTGCAAAGACCTGGACGAACCTGGCGGGACTCGATTGCATCGTAAAGAGCACGTTTGCAGTCGTCACCAACAAAGCGGATCAGACCTTCCTCAACGCCCTCTGCAAAGGACATGTATTTCGCACCAGTCAGAATGTCTGTCTTCTGGATCTCATCATAAACGATAGCCGCAGCATCATCTGTCATCTGGCAGCCATCCGGGCCGTAAGCCTTGTATCCATTATATTTAGCAGGGTTATGAGATGCGGTAACCATAATACCCGCGTTGCACTCATAGTAGCGTGTCGCAAAGGAAAGGGCCGGTACAGGCATTAATGCATCATAAATTCTGACCTTAATGTCATTGGCAGCCAGAACTCCTGCTGCTGTTTTCGCAAATATATCACTCTTCAGACGGCTGTCGTAGCTGATTGCAACGGTCTGAGTGCCGCCCTGAGTCTTCACCCAGTTAGCAAGACCCTGTGTAGCCTGACGCACTACATAGATATTCATACGGTTGGTACCTGCTCCAAGAACTCCACGGAGTCCTGCTGTACCAAATTTCAGAGCTACTGCAAAACGATCTTTAATTTCTTCGTCGTTTCCTTCAATCTTAGATAATTCTGGTTTCAGATCTGCATCCTCGAGATCCGCTGCCATCCAGCGCTTGTACTCTTCGTTATACATTTTAACCACTCCTGCCATTATTATTCTATTTATTTTGTCTAATATTACTACAGATATTAATAATATACCACATTTTTCACGAAACGGCAATATAAGCGACAAATTTCTACCAGACATTTTTTCTCTGTTTTCCACTAATTTCCGACAATTATACATTTCAGTCGCAGTTCACAGGGAGTTACTGTTCACTGGTAACATTCCGCGAGGTGTTTTTTGTGAACAAAGTTCACAGAAAACCCGAGAATTAAGTTTGCGCAGCAAACGCTACTTCTTGTGCTTGTCACAAGAAGGTCCGTTTTTCTGTACATCGCGAAGCGAGTTACTGGTCACGGAGTGAACAGTAACCACAGGGAACATTCCATTCTCACATTGTCAATTTAGGTATAGCGTTCCCGGCTTTTTTACGCTATAATAAGATAGTGTGTGAAAGCGACCATCCTAACCGCTTTCCCTTTATCTGACATTGAGATTTGAAAAAACATTATAAAATTCAATTGCAGCAATCTTTACAGCTGCAGAACGGAGGAGATTATGGAAATTGTCTGCTTAGACTTAGAAGGTGTGCTTGTCCCGGAGATCTGGATCGCTTTTGCCGAAGAGACCGGCATTCCGGAGCTGAAACGAACCACAAGAGACGAGCCTGATTATGATAAATTAATGAAATACCGTCTGAACATTCTGAAAGAGCATGGTCTTGGCCTGAAAGAAATCCAGGAGACCATCGCCAGGATCGACCCGATTCCAGGCGCCAGGGAATTTCTGGATAAATTAAGAGCACAGACTCAGGTTATCATCCTCAGTGACACTTTTTCCCAGTTCGCAGGTCCTCTTATGAAAAAACTGGGCTACCCGACTATCTTCTGCAATACACTGGTAGTTGGCGAAAATGGCGAAATTACTGATTTCAAAATGCGCTGCGAAAAATCCAAATACACCACTGTGAAAGCCCTGCAGTCCATCGGCTACGACACCATTGCCAGCGGTGACAGCCACAACGACCTTGGCATGATCCAGGCAAGCAAAGCAGGATTCCTGTTCAAGAGCACGGATGCGATCAAGGCTGAATATCCGGAGATTCCGGCTTATGAAACTTATGACGAGCTGTATGATGCAATTATGAAGGCAATTAAAAATTAATGTAAAGTAAAACTTGGATTCCATCCAGTTTCCGCCAATACACAGCAGTTGGGCAACTGCTATTCTTAAGCATGTCATTTCAGGTGCGCTCTTAGCGAAGGTAAAATCCACAACCTGCATAGACTTAGGCGTGAGGGCTTTCCCGAACGTCTTAGCCAGAGTTGGCCGTTAGTTCACCGGTGCGCGGTACCGACCTGCGTGGAATATCAGTTGCCCAACTGTGTACCTCTTATATCTTCTTCACGCTTTCCCTCTCAATAAACTGCGTACACATCTGCATCTTGATCTTAATCCCGTCATTATCTTTCAGAATATCCCGCAACCGCCTTACAACAGCTCTTCCCATCTCCTGCTTCGGCACCCGGAGTGTGGTCAGAGGCGGATACGAAATTGAGGAAAAAGTAAGGTCGTCAAATCCCACAATAGATATGTCCTCCGGAATCCGGATTCCAAACTCTGCCATAGCCTTCATAGCCCCCAGCGCGATCATATCGTTGTCTGCGAAGAAAGCTGTAGGCAGCTTCACCTTCTCAGACAAAAACCGTTTCATATTCTCGTAAGCACCGTCGATGGTAGTTGCCATTGTAAAAATATAGTCCTTACTCAGGGGAAGTCCCGCCTTTTGCAGTGCTGTCTGATATCCTGCAAAACGAGACCGGAAAGGTTTGATTCTGAAATCTCCCCGCAGATAACCAATCTCTTTATGCCCATTGGCAATGAGATACTCTGTAGCCATACGCGCAGAATCTGCATTATTGATCAGCATGGCATCAAAGCTCATATCCTCTTTCCAGTAATCAATCACAATAAACGGGCAGGTCATCCCGCGGATCAGGTCAATGTCCGCATCCACCATCTCTGTTCCCAGAAGGATCACGGCCGACGCCTTGTCATTCATGATCCACTTCGCCTGTTCCTGATATCCAGGATCTCTTTTGTCCAGATTGCACATCTGCATTTCCATTCCACAGGCGCGGCATTCCTGTTCCACCCCGGAAATCAGCTGGATAAAAAAGGGAGAATCCTCAACCACAGCACCATCCCGCTTAAACATGACAAATTTTATTTTACGGATATGATTTTCCTCAAAATACCCAAGATCCTGCGCCACTTTAAAAATCTTCGCAGATGTCTCAGCATTCACGCCTTTTTTGTAGTTTAGTGCATTTGAAACAGTTGCCGGAGAAAATCCTGTGATCTCACTGATTTTTCTCACACTCACTTTCATTTTAGTTCCTCCTCTGTCGGTAAAATAATGCCATACATCTGCGAAAAAAAGACACTGCAAAAACAAGCTATCACCTGTTATTCGCAGCGTCTTCTCTGATCATTTTATGCCGGGAATGCAACTCCCGCTCTTAAAATTATGTTCGGATAAGGTGTAAACTCACCTGTACGGATTGCAAATTTGCACTGTGCAGACATCTTTTTCAGATCTACATGGTCAATTCTGCTCTCCTCTGCCTCAGGAAGGCTCTGCTGAATATATGCAAGAAGCTCCGGATTTTTTTCCTCAATCTCATTTGCAATGGTGTAGGCTTCCACTTCTGTCTCCGCCAGCACTGCATCCATCACCTGTTTAAAGGTGGGAACCCCTCCGCATACAACCAGGTCTACAATCTCCACGCCCTTTGGAATGGGCATTCCTGCATCACCGATCATAAACAGATCTTTATGTCCCAGCTCTGCGATACAACGGATCAGCTGGGCATTTAAAATCCCTGATTTTTTCATGCTATTCCTCCTGCATCTCTGATTATTACTATAAATCTTTTTCGGATTTTTTCAACTTTTCAAATTATTTTAACATTAAGAAAGATTTTGTTGGTTACCTAATTATTTGTTCTCGTTTCTTGCCTGAAGTGCCATCTTCGCCTGAAGATTTCTCTGTGTCTGGTCGATTACGACTGCAAGGATGATAACCAGACCACGGATAACCTTCTGCCAGAACTCGGATACACCACACATTGTCATACCATCATTGATAACACCGATAACAAATGCACCGACTACAGTTCCGATAATGGTTCCGGAACCACCGCTCATGGAAGTACCACCAAGTACGGTAGCTGCGATGGCGTTCATTTCCCAGCCATCACCAGATGCAGGATGTGCTGCGGAAAGCTGTGCGGTGTTGATCATACCAACCCAAGCTGCACAGAAGCCGGAGATCATGTAAACGATAATTTTGATCTTGTCTGCTTTGATACCGGAAAGACGGGCAGATTTCTCGTTACCGCCGACTGCAAGTACATACCATCCAAATGGAAGCTTCTTCAGGATGATAACGGAAATAATTGCAAGCACTGCGAAAATGTAAACACCGGTAGGAATGCCGGCAATATTGCTTCCAAGGATTTTGAAGCCTGTGTTGCCAAGTCCGTCATAACCTTTGATGTCGGAGAATGTTGCACCGTTGGAACGAAGGTTTGCAAAACCACGGCAGATATACATGGTACCAAGGGTAGCGATAAATGGTGCTACACCTAATTTTGTTACAATAAGGCCGTTGACTGCACCGATGATGCATCCAACAACCAGCATGGTAATAATGATTACCGGAACGCTGAAGTAAAGGGTTACACCTGCAAATTTCAGTGTAATACCTTCCTGGATCATGCCACCGGCAAGCATACCAACAAGTCCGACTACAGAACCAACGGAAAGGTCAATACCGCCGGTAATGATTACGAAGGTCATACCAAGTGCAAGGATTCCATACAGGGCTACGTGCTTGGCAACCATGGTCAGTGTAGATGCTGACAGGAATGTGGTTCCTTTTACAATGGTAAAAAAGATGACCAGGAGTACCAGTACAATAAAGGTACGTCCTTTTAACAGTGTCATTAACAACTGATTATTATTTGATTTTTTGTTATTCATTGTTCTGCTCCTCCCCGGCTTACGCATTTCTTCCGGTTCCAAGTCCGGCATAAGATGTACGTACAAGTGTGTCTTCTGTGATCTCATCTCCGGTCAACTCGCCGGTCTTTTTGCCATTTGACAATACAACGATCCTGTCTGCGATTGCCATGATCTCTTTCAGCTCAGATGAGATAACGATAATGGAAAGTCCTTTTTCCGCAAGGTCGTGAATGATCTCAAAGACCTCAGTCTTCGCACCGATATCAATACCACGGGAAGGCTCATCCAGAAGTAAGATCTTCGGCTTGGTCAAAAGTCCTTTGCCGATTACAACCTTCTGCTGGTTTCCACCGGACAGTGACAGGATTGGAAGTCTCTTGTCCGCCACTTTAATATGGATATCCTTGATCTGCTCGTCAACTGCCGCATTCTCTGCTTTCTCGTCAAGGAACAGACCTTTTACATAATCTTTCATAGAAGAAATAGCGGTATTCTTGCCGATGTCAAGAGTCTGGATCAGACCCTGGCTCTGACGATCCTCAGGTACAAGAGCAAAACCGTTTTTGATCTGGGCGGCAACATCTTTGATATTTAGCTTTTTGCCCTCATAGAGTACATCACCGGTGTGCTCCGGATGAAGTCCCATCAGGCACTCAAACAGCTCGCTTCGTCCAGCTCCCAGAAGTCCGTAAACACCAAGGACCTCGCCTTTTTTCAGATCCAGGCTTATATGGTCAAGAGTCCAGCCGCCGCCTTTTTTCGGAAGGCACATATCCTTAATTTCCAGCACCTTCGGCTGTTTGGAAAGGTCAATGCTTCTCTCAAACCGGTGATACTGGGTGTTCTTTCCAACCATATTCTCTACGATCCAGCTGAGCTCAATGTCCTTTACATCAGCATCTGCAACGTATTTTCCATCACGAAGAATGGTAACGTGATCGCCAATCTCCATGATTTCTTCCAGACGATGGGAAATATATACAATGGAAATTCCGGCTTCCAGAAGCTCTCTCATAATCTTGAAAAGTACCTTAACCTCTGCGGCAGAAAGAGAAGACGTAGGCTCATCCATGATCAGGACACGTAAGTCATCCTGGTTCAGGTTTCGTGCAATTTCCACCATCTGCTGCTGTCCTACACGAAGATCTCCGACCATGGTTTCCGGTGGAATTTCATGTTCCAGACGCTGCAGGATTTTTTTCGCACCCTCTGAATGGGCCTTGTCATCCAGGAAAAAGCCTTTCTTTTTCTCATGTCCCATAAAAATATTCTGGTAAACTGTCATATTCGGGAAAAGAGAAAGTTCCTGGTGGATGATTCCGATACCTTTTGCACGGGCTGCATTGGTATCCTTGAAGTAAACCTCCTGGCCGTCCATGTACATCTTACCTGCTGAAGGCTGCTCGATTCCGGCAATCATCTTCATCAGGGTGGATTTTCCGGCACCGTTCTCACCGATCAGAACGTTTACCTTTCCTTTCAGAAGATCGAAGGAAACCTGATCCAGAGCTTTGGTTCCGGGATAAATTTTATCAATTTTTTCACAATGGAGAACAACATTCGGATCATCAAACATAATGCTTCCTCCTTTTATTCAATCGTCAGCTCAACTGCTGTAACAGATACTGCATCTGTACCGGCTTCTGCGCCGCCTGTAAATGTAACAGTCTTGCCAACTACATTTTCGTCGATTCCAAGTGGGTCAATTACCTGTGCAAGCGCCTGCTTGTTCAGTTCTTTTCCATAGCTTGACCATTCCGTCTGGTTGGTAAAGCTTTCAAAATTCTTCAGAGACTGAAGGTCACGGATGGCGGTACTGGAGTTCGGTCCATCTGTCCGGACCTGAACCTCTGTAGTTCCGGTATATCCATCCAGTTCTACTATCAGATAATGTTTCGGGGTGTCTGTATTGTATTCTTTGATTTTTCCTGTGCCTTTTACTGCAATTGTTTCTGTAATGCCATCACCATTTAATAATTCAGAAAGATCCTGTGCCTTGTCGGAAATGTCCGCTACAACGGCTCCCCAGTCACCCTGGGACTCTGCTGCGGAATCAAATTCCTGTTTTCCTGTATAAGAAGCTTCTTCGCCAATGGGTACTACAGTTACAACACCACAGCCGGTAAAGGTTACTGCTGTACATGCGGCCAGAACTGCCAAAATTCTTCTGCTTTTCATAATCATCTCTCCCTGCTTTCTATTATAAAAGGCGGCGCTGGCGCACCGCCTTCCAAAGCGTGTTTAAAAAGACTTTCTGCAAAATATACCACAAAGCGGGGCATGCAGATTGTGCGAATAATTTTTCAAACACTCGTTCATTTTTTATAAAAATCTGTTTCCTGGCAGCCAGATTATTTAGCTTCTGGTTCTGTGTAAACAAATGCGTTCAGGCAATCTGTGTTGTCAGCTGTGATTGCTACACAAGGAACAAGCTGTTTCTCTTCTTCCGGAGCTGTACCGTTAAGGTAAGCGTCTGCCTGCTCAACTGCCATCTCAGTGATCAGAGCGATCTGCTGAAGAGCGGTACCAACCATGTCACCAGATTTGATGTAAGCGTTTGCTTCGTCAGATCCGTCAAGACCGATGATCTTAATGTCGTTACGGCCTGCATCCAGACAAGCCTGAACAGCACCACATGCCATTGTGTCATTACCGCAGATAATACCGGTGATCTCTGGATTGGACTGAAGGATTGCTTCTGTCTTTTCATAAGCTTCTGTCTGATCCCAGTTAGCGGACTGCTGAGCTACCATCTCAAGATCCTCATACTCATCAATTACAGAATGGTAGTTATCAGAACGAACCTGGCAGTTTGTATCGGATTCAAGTCCAAGGAGCTCTGCGTATTTGCCTTCGTAGTTCATAGCCTCAACCCATACTTCTGCGATTGCTGCTGCACCCTGTGCGTTATCTGCAACGATCTGTGCTACTGCAAGTCCGGACTGGTTGATTTCACGGTCGATAAGGAAAGTCGGGATTCCAGCGTCATATGCTTTCTGAACTGCTTCGATGGAAGCATCTGCACCAGCGTTATCGCAAATGATTGCTGCTGCGCCATCGTTGATAGCTGCTTCGAAAAGCTCAAGCTGTGTAGCAGCGTCGTCATCGTGGGAAGCACATTTTACTTCGTATCCAAGTTCTTCAGCTTTTTCTTTCGCAATTACCTGCTCTGTGTTGAAGAATGGGTTAGATGTGGAAGGTGTGATACAGTAAATGATCTTGCTTCCG
This sequence comes from Blautia faecis, assembly GCF_027662325.1. NCBI lineage: Bacteria > Bacillati > Bacillota > Clostridia > Lachnospirales > Lachnospiraceae > Blautia > Blautia faecis. The sequence goes on from NZ_JAQDKY010000021.1 coordinate 48,013, forward strand.
CCGCCTGGAAGTAATTCTGCATTCTCTTCAGCCATTACCGGAACTGTCATTAAACCTCCAACCATCGCTGCTGTCATAGCCAATGCCATTGCTTTTCTTGCTTTCATAAATACGTCCTCCTTGAAATATAATTAAGATCTGTTTTTGTTCGGTTTTCTCTCCGAACTGTTGATAATTTGATTATAAACGTTTGCATAAATATTTCAATAATCTTTTTAGTTTTATGTGTTATTTTGTATGAATGCACAAGGTTTTTGTTGTGATTTTAGTAAGTTTTTACTATAAAATCTATGTATTCCCAACCATCCATTAGTGCATTTATGTAAACGTTTATATAAACATTTATAAGTAGTATGTAAAACATAATATAAATTTTGCGCGTTATGGAGACGGTTGCCAAGACTATCCAGAGCCAGGCAACAGCTCTGGTGAATAAGACCTGTTCTCTGCAAAAATAAGGCAGTCACCAAGGTCTCATGCAAACATGGACTTTGGTGACTGCCACACACAGATACACGCTTATGTAATTTGAAATCTACAACATTCCCAGATCTTTCTTCACTTCATCCGCTCTCGGAATGGACGGTGTAGCGCCTGGTCTTGAAACAGCAATGGAGGAGGCCTTTGCAGCCATTCTCAGCGCCTCCTGGATGGATCTGCCCTCGATGACTGCTGCAATGAAATATCCTGTAAATGTATCACCAGCTGCTGTGGTATCCACAGCTTTTACCTTGAAAATATCCTGGAAAACTTTTTCTTTTCCATCGTAATAAACAGCGCCGTCACTTCCAAGTGTAAGCACGAAACGTGCATTAGGAAATTTCGCAGCCATGGCATCCAGGATCTGATCTTTATCCTTGCAGCCAGTGATCTGTTCACCTTCAATTTCGTTTACGAGAAACAGATAAACCTTACTGAGATCACAGGTGCTCAGCTTGTCATCAAAAGGTGACGGATTCATAACAATCTTCATCTTTTTCTCATAAGCCTGGTCAATAATGTAGTCCAGCATATTAATCTCATTCTGCAGGATCAGATAGTCTCCCTCTCCAAAATCAGCAAGAACCTCATCTACAAATTCCTTTGTCTGCATCTGGTTGGTTCCACCGTATAAAATGATGCAGTTCTGGGCATTTTTGTCCACCTGGATCATGGTATGACCACCCTTTACCGGAAGTCTGCGGATATATTTGGTGTTTACACCAGCTTCCTTACAAGCATCCAACAGAATATCTCCATCTGTTCCCACGATTCCCGCATGATAAACCGGCACCCCAGCCTTCGCCAGTGCAATAGACTGGTTCAGTCCTTTTCCCCCGCTGAAAACTTCCAACTTGGAAGAATGCTGGGTTTCACCGCCTACAATGATGTGATCTACGGAATACACGTAGTCTACGTTTAATGAACCGTAATTTAGTACTTTCATGTAAAAACCTCCAATTTGTTTGTTCTCCCTCATGCCGCCACCCACAAACCTTTTCAGATGACAGCATCTATACTTCTATTATTATGTTGTACAAACTTCTTCTCGTCAACTACATTTTCCATCAGAATGTTACCGTTTACTGGTAAAAATTATATATCCCACTCTATTTTCAATCCAAAATCCGCAATTTCTTCCCATCCCGTTCTATAATCCCCTCATCTGCCAGGTTCTTCAGCTCCCGCATCATAGCACTGCGGTCTACACTAAGGTATTCGGCAAGAGTGGTGTAGGACATGGGCAAAATAACAGTTTTCGTCTGTTTTTCTGCGGCAATGGAATTTAAATAGGTCATGATCTTCTTTCGGATGCTGTTTCTTGACAGCACATAAATCCGACTGGCCTGCTGGCTGGCGCGCAGGGCAATCATCTGAAGCAGGTTGCTTACCAGCTGGCTGTGGAATTTACAGGCATTTTCGCAGCGTTTAATAACATGTTCATAGGCGATAAACAGCACTCTTGTTTCGGATTTTGCACAGACGTAATAGTGCTGGGATTCTTCAGGTAAAAGGAATGGTTCGCCGAAAACACTATCCTTTTTCAGGTTATCTATCATATATTGATTTCCATCTTCATCAATGCAATAAAGAACTGCCTGACCTTCCAGGATCAAACCTATTTTTTTCATGGAACTGGAATATTCCATCACAGTCTCATTATTCCGATAGACTGCTTCATGCATATCGAAACAGATGCGCATACGTTCCTGTTCTTCAGGAGTTATGTATGAAAAAAGTGTCACTGGTGTCATTTCTACAATCCCTTTCTATCAATTTATCCAGAACATGTTCAAAAAATAATTTCTTATATCTTACACCATTTTGTTGTATTTGCAACAGACTTTATTTCAAAATTTGGTTATACTAAAGCCATGTTAAAGAAATAACAAAGCAGTAAAAAATACATAGTTCCCTCAAAAATCACAAACAATTACATCAATAACAATATCTCATAAAAAGGAGACGAACCTCTATGAAAATTACAGACACCATCCGCTACGCAGGCGTAAACGACCATCAGATAGACCTTTTCGAAGGTCAGTACAAAGTACCGAACGGTATGGCATATAATTCCTATGTGATCCTGGATGAAAAAATCGCAGTCATGGATACTGTAGATGCAAATTTCACTCACGAATGGCTGGATAATCTGGACCGCATTCTGGAAGGCCGCAAACCGGACTACCTGATTGTACAGCACATGGAGCCGGACCACGCAGCAAATGTGGCAAACTTCCTGAAGGTTTATCCGGAAACCACCATCGTAGCCAACGCGAAAACCTTCACTATGATCCAGAACTTCTTCGGTCTCGACCTGGAAGGACAGAAGATGGAGGTTACAAATGGCGGCACCCTCAACCTTGGAAACCACAACCTGACCTTTGTTTTCGCTCCCATGGTGCACTGGCCGGAAGTTATGGTAACCTATGACAGCACCGATAAAGTACTTTTCTCTGCAGATGGCTTCGGAAAATTCGGCGCACTGGATGTAGAAGAAGATTGGGACGATGAAGCTCGCAGATACTTTATTGGCATCGTTGGAAAATACGGACCACAGGTTCAGAAATTACTGAAAGTTGCCGCAGGCCTGGATATCCAGATCATTTGCCCTCTTCACGGACCTGTTCTTACAGAAAACCTTGGACATTACATTGGTCTTTACGATACATGGTCCTCTTACACACCAGAGACAGAAGGAATTGTCATCGCCTACACATCTGTATACGGTCATACAAAAGTGGCTGTAGAGCTGCTGGCTGACAAACTTCGCAGCAAGGGATGTCCCAAAGTTGTTGTATATGATCTTGCAAGAGATGACATGTCACAGGCTCTGTCCGACGCATTCCGCTACAGTAAGCTGGTTCTTGCTACCACAACCTATAATGCAAGCATTTATCCGTTCATGCACGACTATATCACCCGTCTGACCGAGCACAACTTCCAGAACCGCACCGTGGGCATCATCGAAAATGGTTCCTGGGCACCTCTGGCAGCAAAAATTATGAAAGAAATGCTTTCTGGCTGCAAGAAGATCAACTGGCTGGACACTACTGTAAAAGTGCTTTCTGCAGTAAACCAGGAAAACAAGGATCAGCTGGAAGCTATGGCAAGCGAACTTTGCAAAGAATACATTGCCCAGAATGATGAGCTGGCAAACAAAAATGACATGACAGCCCTTTTCAGAATCGGATACGGTCTTTATGTAGTTACCTCCAATGACGGCAAAAAAGACAACGGACTGATCGTCAACACTGTGACCCAGCTCACTGATACTCCAAACCGTATTGCGGTAAATATCAATAAGGCAAATTACTCCCACCATGTGATCAAACAGACCGGAGTTCTCAACGTAAACTGCCTGTCTGTAGATGCACCGTTCTCTGTATTCCAGCAGTTTGGTTTCCAGACCGGACGCAGCGTAGATAAATTTGCAGGTCAGAAGGTCTACCGTTCCGATAATGGACTGGTATTCCTGGACAAATATATTAATGCATTTATGTCTCTGAAGGTTGAACAATATGTAGACCTTGGTACCCATGGAATGTTCATCTGCAGCGTCACCGAAGCCCGCGTCATGAACGATCTTGACACCATGACTTACACCTACTATCAGAAAAATGTAAAACCGAAGCCAGAAACCGATGGCAAAAAAGGCTTCGTCTGCAAAGTATGCGGCTACATCTACGAAGGTGACGAGCTCCCGGATGACTTCATCTGCCCGCTGTGCAAACATGGAGCTGCAGATTTCGAGCCCATCGGATAAAAAACAACCAGATAAATTTCTCAAGGCAGCGCAGGATCCAGATCCTGTGCTGCCTGATTACCGGTAATAGCAATTCCTGCTGCACCCTCTGGGGAAAATCTGCAATTTCAATTTTCGCCGAAACTCCATTTCGTCAGCGGATTCTTTCAATATATTCAACGCCATTCGAAGATTTCGAATATCTTTTTCCATGTAATCCGTATAATTTCCACGGCCAACCAGCTTCAAGTGCGTAATTCCGGCTTGCTTTAACTGATAAAGTGCACATAGACCACAGCCAGTTTCACCGCAAAGATAACCTGCAGAATCATAGGAAAAATCATGTAAACTGTGAAAATCATCAGGAACAAAGCCGTCTGGCAGCAAATGCCCTCCGTTTATTTCCTGATTGAAGATTTCAGAACCGGCATTCCCTGTTTTTAAGGTTCCGATCTGATAGGGCACTTTACAAAGATACCCCATCTCATCGCAATGCAAAGAATTACAAAATGCACCTGTAAACTGGCACATTTCATTCAATACAAAGGCCTCAAATTCCGGAACTCCTTCTGTTCCATCCTTTTTTCCACATTTATCAACAACCGCTTTCATATCTTCGAATGTATTTTTCCTGTGAAAAATCACACGTTTCAATCTCATTTTTGCTAATGAAGCCACCATCTGGCTGTTAATTTCTCCACATTCTCCACTGAGATGGATTTCGCAGTTTATGCCATTTTCACGTAAATATACCATCAACGCCGGGTCTGCAATAATATAACTGTGAAAACCGATTTTTATACACTGGCTTATAATCCCGGCAATTTCTGGATATTGTTCCGGGATATAATACAGGGAATTGAAGGTAAGATGGACTGGTTTTTCGTACTTTTTCATCATCCCAGACAGGATTTCCAGCTCACTGAATGCACCAAGCTGTACGTTATAACAAAGTACTTCCCTGCGGTTTAAGGGCAGTACCGTTCCGTATTTTTGGGACCAGGAATAAGGAACATAACCACAGAAAAATTCATCTGCACCAGCCTCCGCGAACTTTATATATTCATCTATTGAGCCTAATCCTGCTACTATTTTCATCACTTATCTCCATAAATTCCAGCCTTGAGCAGCCATGTACTTCATCCTGAATAAACTATCGCTTCTGCCTCAACACGGGTATGTCACCTGCCGGCGGCATTACCATGCTCTTATTACAACCCGGTCCACACCGTTTTGGATATAATTCTTCAGTATTTCTTCCTCTTTCAATATCCTCATATCAATCCCAAACAACGAATTATACCGCCCTATCATATGCAAATGTTCCGGATACAAAAGTGCATATTCCGTACAATATCCCGGGCATTTTTTTGCAAGCTTTTGTCGTCCTCTCTCGCCTGTTTCACATACTGCACCAAGAGGACAATACTGTGATGTATTGGTCTGATAGAACGGAATATGCAGGCTGTTTTTTCCAGGTGGAATCTGCTGTTCGTAACCGCAGGATTCCCATTCAAAGCGTTGGATTCCATATTCTCTTTCCAGAAAATTACGGTAAAATCCAGCATTCAGGCTGTTCCTCTCAAACCATTTCTGTTCTCCTTTTTTGAACGGAATCCGAGGGTCTTTTCTGCGTTTATTTAACAAAATTCCAAGGCTGGGAATCAGATTCCTTCTGCTTTTTTTTACTAAAGAAGCCATTCCCCAGTCATTTACAACAATCTCTACAGACTGCCTTTTTTCTTCACACCACCGGTTAATTTCATCAAGCAATTCTGTTATATAATCCAGCATATATTCCCGGATATAAGAAAAAACAAGTGTGATTTCCACCTGTTCTGCCGCTGCTTTTTCTATTATTTCAAACAACAATTTACGTTCCGGAAACAGAAGATGACAGAACTGATTTCCAATATAAAGGTGATCCGGTACTCTATGTTCCAGAATAATGCTGCCGCAGATACCGATACATTTTCCGGCATACTTTTTGGAAAATTCTGTCAGGGAACTATTCAAATATTCCTGATACAATTCCGGGCGATCTATCTCCAGCGCCAGCTCCGTAACACCTGATTCAAGCGGTACCTGGCACTTATACCCAGGCTTAAAGCCAGTTCCGTACTGAGAACAATTATCAGTTAAATCTATACGTTTCCCATTATAAGCGGACTCCAATCCATCTGGCGTAAGCTCTCTCCGCCATATTCCCACCTGCTCTTCCAGACTGCCACGCTTGACCTCATCCAGTTCCCCCGGATACCCTGTCAGGCTTTTCGCCAACGCGCTGTCGTCCTCTTCCAGCTTCAGATGAATGTAGTGATTATACTGATAAAGAAGCCTCTGAACCGCCTCTGCATACGCTTTCTGCTTCACCGTCACCTTATATTTCACATAAAATCCGGAGAGTTCTGCGTCCTCCATATCAAACCTTTGTATATCGTATTCTGAAATTTCCAATTCACGGTAACACCCATTCTTTATATCATAAAAGCACACCTTCAAAGCTTCTGAATCAGAGATATTTTCTTCTATTGTCCGAAAACAAAATCCACTCTCATCAACCTCTGTAATCCGAACCTCCCGTCCCCCCACACCCCCGGCAAGAAGCCCGAAAGGAATCATTGAAACCATTGCAATCACACCCTGTTCCGTCTACGAATACTGCAAGTATATCTCAGAACATATAAAAAAACAATCTTTCCGGTTTATAAACTTTTTCGCCTTTTTTTCTTCACAAAAGAATGATAAAATTAACTTAACGACTATGAAAAGGAGGAGCATTTCTATCATGAAACAAAACATCAAACGTTTACTCCCCGTATCAATCGTAATAGGAATTACCATTATTGTTTCGATTTTTCTGTATCATAAAGTCATGGAGCGTGAAGAGGAGCGCTGCTGGCAGATACTTAGCGATTCGGCAAAAACGATTTCGGCGGAAATCCAGATGAAATTTCAAGACAACATCACCACCCTTGGCCTGGCCGCCAATGCCATGGTGGAGGAGAATAAACTTGAGCCGGAACAGATTGCATCTGTTCACCTCGATGCATTTGCAAAAAATACAATATTCTCCAGAATTGATGTCCTCTATCCAGACAACACGATTTTGTATGAAGACGGACACCTGAAACACCTGCGGCAGGACTTAGATTTCAATGCTATTGCAGCGCTTGGCGAACACATTTCCCACAGACTGACAGACTCTGAAACAGGAAATGAATCGTTTTACTATTATATGCCCGTTATAAAAAGCGGCGAGATCAAAGCAATCCTTACCGGTGTAATCGACACTACTGTTCTCGCAGACGTATTCCAGATCTCTTTTTATGACGGTCATGCTGCCATATGTCTTGTAGACAGCGCTGATGGAAATTATGCTTTAGACACCCGGTATTCCACCCTTGGAAATGCCTACGATACGCCTGGTCCCGCCTTGCTGAAGGGCTATGAAAATATTGATCTGAAAAGCGAAGTGAAATCTCTGGAAACCGGTGTTATCGCTTTTGAATCAAGCATCAATGGAAAAGACAATTATATGCACTATTCTCCTGTTGGTATGTTTGACTGGGAGCTGCTGGTTATCGCACAGGAGGATGTAGTTTTTTCCAGTCTTCTGTATCTGAAAAAACTGATGATTCTCGCCGGAATTATTGAATTTCTGCTGCTAGGCCTCTATATTGCATGGAATTTTTACACAGTTGAACAGCTTGCCAAAAGTGAAAAAAGGACTCAGGAACAGCTGAAAAATTCCAACACTCTGATCCAGTGTGTAACAGAACTTTCTTCGGATAAGGATATTAATATTTCTATCCAGAATCTGCTGGGAATTATCACTCAGTATTTTGATTCAGACCGCACGTATATTTTTGAACTTAATCCTGAAAAAACCATGTTGAGAAATACATATGAATATGTAAAAGGCGGAGTAAGCGTCCAAATTGACAATCTTCAGGAAGTGCCAATCACTGTTTTACCCAAATGGATGGAAAGCTTTCTGAAATTCAAGCCTTATTATATTTCTAATCTGGAACAGGAAAGAGGTTTTGAATCCTACAACATGCTCAAAGAACAGGATGTAAACCGGCTGATTGCTGTACCTCTTGGCAAAAGGGGTGACGTGATTGGATTCGTAGGTGTTGATAATCCGCGGCAGTTTTACAACGATGCCACCCTGCTTTCCTCCATTCAGTTCTTTCTCACCAACAGTCTGGCAACCAAGAAGCAGCAGGAACAGCTCCAGTATATGAGCTACCGCGACATGCTGACATTCCTGTTCAATCGCAATAAATATATTGAAGTCCTTGACTCTCATCAGGGAAAAATCCTTGAAAATGTGGGCACTGCTTATATCGACCTGAATGGGCTAAAACAGATTAATGACAGCCATGGTCATGAAGCTGGAGATGCCTTTATACAAAATGCTGCCAAAATACTTTCCAGTATTTTTCCCGACAAAGTTTATCGGATTGGCGGCGATGAATTTGTGATCATTCAAAGCAGTATCGGGGAGCTGGAATTTCATAACAGAATAAACAGATTGCAGGAATATATGAAACAGGATCAGATCAGTATCTCCATTGGATTTCTCTGGAAAGCTTCCTGTGAAAATCTGGAAGATATGCTGAAAGAAGCTGATCACAGAATGTATGAAGCGAAAAAAACTTACTATCAGACTGCAGACAGGCGAACCCATAATCATTGAATTATCTGCAGTCTGCACGCTCCAGTTCTATCTGGTATGCTTCATATTCGCTCACCGCAGCAGGAAGCAGTATTCCAGCCTCCATAAGTGCAACTCCCGGATATACTTTTCCGGTAGTTTTTTCCCGATAAAAAGCATCCTCTTCCATTCCTTTTAAGGTAACGTATGCTGCCGGCGGATTAGCCTCTGCTGTAAGTCTTATCACACTTACCAGTGCCTTGGATCTGTCATCTGATACCACCATCCAGGCCGCAAAATTATCCTGGAAAGGATTGGAAAGACGGTAATAATCTCCTTCACGGATCAATTCCTGATACTCCCTGTATTGGGCAAGTTGGGCACGGATTTCTGCTTTTTCCTTTGCATTTAAAAGTGCGGGATTCAGTTCATAGCCAAAGGTTCCAGACATAGCTGCAACGCCTCTTGTATGCATACTGGTCACTCTTCCGGTCTGATGGTTTGGCACTGCTGACACATGGGAACCCATTGCTGCTACCGGATAAAAGAAGGAGGTTCCATATTGAATCCGTGTACGATTAATAGCATCTGTGTTGTCACTGCACCAGATCTGAGGCGTATAATACAGCATTCCGGCATCAAATCTTCCGCCGCCTCCGCTGCAGCCTTCAATAAGAATATCCGGATAACGGTTCGTAAGTTTTTCCAGGAAATCGTACACCCCAAGAACATAATCATAGGTCACGTTTGGTGCATAAATATCTGCCAGGCTGCGGTTCATATCCCATTTAATGTACTCCACATTTCCCTGATCCAGAACTGCGCAGATGCGTTTAAATATCTCATCACGTACTTCTTTTCTGGAAAAATCAAGGACCAGCTGGTTTCTGGAACGGACAGGCTTGCGGCCTGGAATTGTGATTGCCCAGTCCGGATGTTCCCTGTAAAGATCACTGTCCTCACTGACCATTTCAGGCTCAATCCAGATACCGAATTTCACGCCTTCTGCGTTTACTCTTTCGATTAATTTCGTCAGAGTTCCGCCTAATTTTTCCTCGTTCACATACCAGTCGCCGAGAGAAGAATTGTCGTCATTTCGCTTTCCGAACCATCCATCATCCATAACCACCATATCGATTCCAAGCGCTTTTGCCTCCTTTGCAAGCTCTACGATGGTGTCTCCGGTGAAATCAAAATATGCGGCTTCCCAGCTGTTGATCAGGACAGGACGATTTGCATGGACGTATTTTCCCTGGCAGATATGATTCATAATGCAGTGATGGTACTGCTGGGAAAGCCTGGAAAGACCTTTGTTTGTGTAGGATAAAATAACCTCTGGCGCGGTAAATTCAGCTCCGGCTTCCAGGGGATATGCAAACAGTTCATCAGTCAGACCCATCTGGATTCTGGTCTGACCATACTGGTCCTTTTCTGCTTCTACAAGGAAGTTTCCACTGTATACAAACAGCATTCCGTAGCAGCTTCCGCTGTCTTCATTTGTGTTTTTTCCTGCAAGGATTACCCCTGGATTATACTGGTGGCTGGAGGTTCCACGGCGGCTGCCAATTCGGGTGCTTTCATGGGAAACCGGCATTCTTTCCATGTTTCTTTCCATAGCATGTCTGCCATAAAATTTGATCAGATCATAGTCTCCGTGAAGGAAATCCAGGCATGCAGACTGGGCTTTTTTTACTGTTACAGGGGCTTTTCCAGCATTCTTAATTATCACACTTCTGGTGATAATATCTTCTTTTTCCAGTACTCCGTAGAGCAGATGAAGCTCTACTTTTGTAACAGAATCTTCCAGTATAATCTTCAAAGTTTCCGCTTCATTTTCTTCTGCACGGACGAATGGAAGACCTTTCAGAGTGTATTTTCCAGCCGCAATTTCATGTGTTATGTAAACCGGATTGCAGCACTGGGAACCATCTGCATTCTCTATATTTAACGCATAATTTCGGAAATCTCCTGTGCCAAGTGATGGATATTCCTGTGGCAATGCATCTAGAGAATAGGTTCTGTCGCTGCCTGCTGAATTCGGATTTCCAGAAAAGCCACGGTCTCCATAATTCAGAAGATAGTCCATTTCTCCTGCAGTTCTGGCACCATAATACAGGTGCAAAAGGTACCCTTGAGCATCCGCCTGCATCTGATAGGTAGTGTGGGCAGTGGTGAGGGTAAAGATCCGGGTTGTTTCGTTGAAGGTGATTGCCATGAGTGGGGCCTCCTTTTTCTATGATGTATTAAGTATAGCATACCAAAATCAACACTTAAATAGCTTAATTTTTCTTATTTTATGCCTTTATGATGGTTTTTTATGGTATAATGAAATATATTATCGCATTATGATATATTGTCAGCAAATGTAACAGGAGGATTCCGGATATGGATAACAACTTTCACATTTTTCCGAGCGAAACTTTCATTGATCTATGCCTTTACCAATATGGACATGAGAAGTGTACTCCCGGACATTTATTTGGTCCGGCAACGCGGAATCACTATCTTTTTCACTATGTTCTTTCCGGAACAGGCACCCTGATGGCCACGAATTCCAAGGGGCAGAATGTAAATTATCAGGTTCGGAGCGGACAGGGATTTATGATTTTTCCAGGACAGATCACCACTTATGTGGCAGATATTCAGGTACCATGGGAATACGTCTGGGTGGAGTTTGACGGGCTGCGTACCACAGAAATCCTCAACGTTTGTGGCTTTTCCAAGGATGCGCCAGTCTATATGGCCCACTCCAGGGAGGCACGAAAAAAGATGGTGGATGAACTGATTTACATTTCTCAGAATTCAGAGCAATCTCCTTTTCATCTGATGGGACATTTCTATCTTTTTGCGGATCTGCTTGCGCAATCTGTTGCCAGACCGCAGCCTGCCGCCACCAGTAAAATGAGTGATTATTATATAAAAGAGGCAATAAATTGTATCGAACAGAACTTCCAGAATGATATTTCTATTGAGGATGTGGCAGCTGTATGCGGTATTAACAGAAGCTATCTGGGACGAATTTTCCGCACCAGCACAGGACGCTCTCCACAGGAATTTCTCATTCATTACCGCATGACAAAAGCGGCGGAATTGCTGAAGCTGACCACATTATCTATAGGAGATATCGGCTCTGCCGTAGGCTACGAAAACGCCCTCCACTTCTCCCGGGCTTTTAAAAATGTGTATGGGGTTTCACCGCGGGCGTGGCGGGAGCAGCATAGATGAAATTTTGATTATACAAAAAGGACTTTCCGATTTCTCAGAAAGTCCTGTATCTGCTTGCGGTTATTGAATTTTAGAAGTTAAATCCTACGGATTTCAGTGTTCCGTCTGCGGACTGTGCGGTTACGTCCTGGGCAACTACGCCAGCTTCTGTCTCCTGGATGTGGAGGGCGCTCTGGGTTTCGTTTTCCTCTGATGCAACATTTTTGAATTCCATATTAATTACGACTGCTTCGTCTGGAACTTCGATCTCAACACCATCTGCGATGAAGGTTACGTCGTAGAAAGTGTACTCGTCGTCTTCTGTTGTTCCAAGGTCTCTGATGGAAGCCTGTTTTGCTTCTTCATATTTCTCACTGCCAACTTCAAGCTTTACAGCGTTCATTTCAGCGTTTTCTGGAAGAGCTGTCTCATCAAACACTTTTGCAGTGATAATGACTTCTTCGTTCTCGAAACGGAAATCGGAATCTACGGTAGTTTCTACTGCATCTCCAACTTCACCGGTTCCATCGGTAAACTCAGCTGGATCAGCTTCTGCAGAGCTATCTGTGAATCCATCAACAAAAGCGGCTTCTTCAGCAGATTCCCCGGTCTGGAACTCATCCTGAGATTCTTCTGCCTGAGGCTCTTCTACCTGAACTTCCTCGGTCTGTGCAACCTCCGGCTGAACCTCTGTCTGAGTCTGCTCTGGCTGAACCTCCTCAGTCTGTGCAGCTTCCGGCTGAACTTCTTCCACATATACAGCTTCATCACCTGTAGTAAAAGCATCCATCTCTGCAAGTGCCTCCGCATCTGTAAATCCTTCTGCGGAAACTACTGTATATCCTGTCACCAGCATTGTCGCTGAAATCATAACTGCCATTGCTTTTTTTAATGTATTCTTTCTCATAATGGAAACCTCCTGAAATCTATAAAGTCATTCCCAAATGTAATATCCTTTAATTTGACTTCATTATACCAGTAGGGCTGTTTCGTCAACTCTTTCTTCGGGATGTTTTTCCACTTTTCAGGAAAGTTTTTTTACTTTTTTGCAAAACCAGAACCACAGGGCTGTTCTGTGGTTTTCCTTAATTGAGCAGGAAGCTAAAGTGAATCTGCAAAAAGGCGATCCGCTTTGTGTGCGGACCGCCTTCGTTTGTACTTACTTTGTTATGGTTCCAATCTGGTCAGAAACCTTGTTTTGCTTTACTGTCTTTTGTTTCTTCTGCGGCGTCTTTCAGTCTCGGCTGCAAGCATTGCAGCTGCAAGAAGAAGCATCAGATAAGTTCCGATCGGGGTATCATCTCCGGTCTTCGGTGATTTGCCTCCGCCGTAGCCGCCGGAATGATCTTCGGAGCCACCGCTATTTCCACCATCGGAAGAAGGAGTAGGTGTTGGTGTTGGTGTTTCTGTTACTGTGCTTTCTTCCTGGTTGGTGATGACAACTTCTGCTGTCATATTCGTTTCATCAAATGTAACAGAATCTGCACTTACGGTAACTTTATATCCAAAGCCTTCGGAGCCTGCAATTGGTTTTCCGTTGGAATCAGTTTCCGTTACATACAGGGTTACCTTTGCTCCTGACTGGGCAAGACCAACATTGATGATCTCACTTACTTCATAGCCACCGTCCATATCAAGCTTGATAATGTTCTGCTCAACCTGCTGGGAAAGCTGTGTATGAGCTGCATCATCAAAGATACCTGCATAGAATACCTCGTTGCTGTTTCTGGTGCCTCCATCTGCACCAAGAACCTTCTTGGTAATTGTCAGCTGACCCTGTTTGTAGAATCCATCTGGCGGGAAGCTGCTGAACACGTTTTCAAAGGAAACGGTTGTTGTTCCATCGGCTTCGGTTACTGTTGTGGAGTTACCATTGCCAAATACAGCTTCATAAACAGTTCCATCTGCAAGAGCGCCGATCGTCTGAGAAGTTCCATCCTGTGTACACTCTGCAATGTAGTATGTCTTGCCTGCCTTAATATTCTCTGAGAATACTACGGTGGAAGCATCTGCATTCTTGAATACAAGAGCTTTCACATCAGAAACTCTCTGTGTGCATTCTTTATCAGAATACAGGGCTACATAGAAGGTCTGATTTCTTGCTGCCAGACCTTCACCAATATAGGTAAGTTTCTTTGTCACTGCAATAGATGCTGAGGTTGCCAGTTTATCCTGTACAAGTAAAACACCATCCTTGGAAACAGCTGTTGTTTTTTCTGCATCTACTGTTCCGTCTTCTTTCAGAACAAAAGTAGTGTCGCTTGTAAGTAAATATCCGTCTGGAGCTACAGTCTCACGAAGAGTGTAAATCTTACCGGTTTTCAGTTTCTCGGTAACATGAGCTTCCTTGGTGGAATCCCACTCGTCTACTACGTTTCCATCCTGGTCAATGATCTGGATGTGAGCACCTTCCAGCTCTTTCCCATCGGAAATATCTACTTTGCTTACTTTTACAGAAGTTCTGCTGTCTTCTACCAGAAGGGTTCCATTATCTGATATGGTTGTTGTGGTAGTATCTTTGTTAACGGTTCCATCCTCTTTCAGGGTAAAGGTGGTATCGCTGGTCAAAGTATATCCCTCTGGTGCTACAGTCTCGCGAAGGGTATAGGTTTCGCCAGGCTTCAGGCCAGTTACTTCGTGAGCTTCCCATGTGGAATCCCACTCTTCTACTACATTTCCATCCTTGTCGATCACCTGGATATGAGCACCTGCCAGTTCTTTCTGGTCGGTGATGTCTACCTTGCTGATCTTCACGGAGGTAATGGTGTTGGTAATGATAAAGCCTTCTTCTGCATTTCCGGTTACTGTGGAAATGTAACCAGCTGCTTTTCCAGTCTCTTCTACGGTATAGGCAATGTCCTTACCGGCTTTCTTCTGGTCAAGGTCAGACCATGTGTAGGTCCAGTTGTTCTCTGCATTCAGGGTAATTTCCTCGCCGCTGTTTTCTCCATCGGCTTTCAGCTGAACCTTGATTTCCTTCGGTCTGTGACCGCCGCGGTCATCGTTATCAGCCCATGACTTGGTAACTGTGACGCTGGTCTTTTCTGGTGCATAGCTATTGGTGATATCGTAGCCGGTGATCTCAGTTGTGTAATCTGCAACTGCATCCTCGGTTACCGTGTATACAATTTCTTTTCCAGCCTCATATTTCGGCAGTTTTTCGAAGCTGTAGGTCCAGTTTCCATTTTCGTCTGCGGTTACGGTCTGGCTGTCTTTCTCCTCGCCGTTTGCAAGAAGTCTTACAGTGATGCTCTCCGGACGTTTGCCATCCTGATTGTCGGCATCGTTCCAGGTCTTGGAGCCCTTCACCTCAGTTGTCTCGGTTGTGTAAGTGTTGGTGATGTTAAATCCGTCTACACTTGTTTCATAGCCTTCCACTGCTTCCTCGGTTACAGTGTAGGTAATTTCCTTGCCATTTGCATATTTCGGCAGGTCTTTAAAGGTGTAGGTCCAGTTTCCTGCTTCGTCTGCTTTTACAGTCTGCCTTGCTACGATCTCTCCGTTTGCAAGAAGGTTGACGATAATGCTCTCTGGACGCTTGCCATCCTGATTGTCTGCGTCATCCCAGGTCTTGGTTACGGTGATGGAAGTTGTTTCTGGAGCGTAGGTGTTAGTCAGAGTAGTTACAGTTCCGTTCTTGCTGTTGTCGGTAAGTTCGTAACCTTCTGGGAGAGTTTCCTCTGTCCAGGTGTACTCGATTGCTTTTCCGTCTGCTTTTTCCGGAAGGTCAGATATAGTCTGTTTCCAATTGTTCTCGACGCTCAGGGTAACGGTCTTTCCGGTTTCTTTACCGTCTGCAAGAAGACTTACGGTAATGCTCTCCGGACGTTTTCCATCCTGATTTTCAGCGTCGTTCCAGATCTTGGTTACTGTTGCACTGGTCTTTCCTGGAGTGTAGCTGTTGGTGATGTTGCTGCCATCGTAGGTTGTAGTGTAATCAGTTACTTCCTCCTCAGCTACGGTGTAGGTGATTTCCTGGCCATTTGCATATTTCGGCAGATCTTTGAAGGTGTAAGTCCAGTTTCCTGCTTCGTCTGCAGTTACGGCCTGGCGAGTTTTCTCTGTGCCATTTGCAAGAAGGATTACAGTGATGCTTTCCGGACGCTTGCCATCCTGGTTGTTTGCATCGTTCCAGGTCTTGGTTCCGGTAATCTCGGTGGTCTCTGGCTGATGAGTGTTAATGAAATTATAGCCATCACTCTCGGTTGTGTAGCCATCGACTGCATCCTCAGTTACGGTGTAAGTGATTTCCTGTCCGTTTGCATATTTCGGAAGGTCTGTGAAGCTGTAGCTCCAGTTTCCGTCTGCATCAGCACTTACACTCTGGCTCTTAAGCTTAGTTCCGTCTGCAAAAAGGTTTACGGTAATGCTCTCTGGACGTTTTCCATCCTGATTATCTGCATCTTTCCAGGTCTTGGTTCCGGTGATGGAAGTAAGCTCTGGAGTATGAGTGTTGGTCAGAGTGGTTACCGTTTCGTTCTTGGAAGTTCCTGTCAAGCTGTAGCCTTCTGGAACATTAACCTCGGTCCAGGTGTAGGTGATATACTCTCCATCTGCTTTTTCCGGAAGACCAGTTATCGTCTGTGTCCAGTTGTTCGCAGCAGTAAGAGTAACAGTTTTGTTAGTTGGCGTTCCATTTGCAAGGAGAGCTACGGTAATGCTCTCTGGACGAATGCCATCCTGGTTGTCAGCATCATCCCAGATCTTGGTTACAGACGCGCTGGTCTCACCTGGGGTGTAGCTGTTGGTGATGTTGTAATTATCATCAATAGTTGTTGTATAACCAGGTACGGTAAGCTCGCTTACCGTGTAGGTAATTTCCTGACCATTTGCATATTTCGGCAGATCGGTGAAGCTGTAGGTCCAGTTATCGTCAGCTGTTACGGTCTTGGTGTCTGTAATTATGCCATTTGCAAGAAGGTTGACGGTGATGCTCTTTGGACGTTTGCCATCCTGATTGTTGGAATCGTTCCAGGTTTTGGTTCCGGTGATGTCGAGGGTTGCTGGTTTATGAGTGTTGGTGATGTTGTAGCCGCTTACGCTTGTTTCATAACCAGCTACCGCATCCTCAGTTACTGTATAACTAATTTTTCCATTAACATCATACTGCGGCAGGTTCTTGAAGACATAGTTCCAATTTCCAGCCTCATCAGGAGTTACCACCTGACTTGCAGCTTCTGTTCCATTTGCAAAAAGTTTTACAGTGATACTTGCTGGTCTGATTCCGTCCTGGTTGTCTGCATCATTCCAGGTCTTAGAGCCGCTGATATCAATTACTCCTTTATAAATGTTTTCAAAAGCAATTGCATCAACAGTATCATCACCTTTCTTGATCGTCTTGCTTACCTTCAGTTTTCCGTTTCCTGCATCTGCTACAGTTACTTCAACAGTATACTCAGTAGTATCATAAGTAACTTCGGTATTCTCTCTCTGAACTTCTGATACTGTGTAAACATGAGTTCCAACATCTTTAAGAGTATAATTGAGCGGGCTGAATGCTACATTTCCATCTGCATCGTTGGAAACGGTCTGAATAGTCTCTCCGTTCTCGTCCTTCAGCACGAAGTTAAAGGCATCAGCTTCAAGAGCTTTGTTCTTCAGAGTCTTACTTGCCTCCAATGTCAGAGATCCCTTTGCGTCGTAGGTATTGGTAAATACGATTTCACCCTTGGGTTCTTCTCTTACAATATCCAGTTTTCCGTCTTTGCCCTCATTTACTGTTACAGTTACTATACGAGTTGCATTCGGATCGTTTGTTACACCTTCTGCGCTTCCAGTCTCGTGGATTGTGTAGGTGTAAGTATTTCCTACATCTGCAAGCGTATACTTGATAGTTCCAAAGCTCAGTGACTGACTGTTGCCACTTGTTGCATCTGTCTTTACAACGGTCTGTGCTGGCATTGGAGTGCCTTTATCAGCTGTTAATTTAAAGGTCCATTCATCTCCTGACTTGAACTCACGGCCGCTTAACACCTTGGTTACACCGAGAGTTGTTTCGCCATCGGCATACTTGTTGGTAAATGTCAGTCCAGCTCCAGTAACTTCCTGAGTTACGTTAAGAGTTCCGTCTCCTTTGTCTCTGACAGATACGGTTACAGTTCTTGCAGCAACTGGATCGTTTGTTACGTTTGCTACATTTCCAGACTCTGTGATGGTGTAAACGTAGTCCTTATTGACATCTGCAATAGTGTAGTGAATCTTGCCAAAGTCAAGGGTTGTGGATGTTCCACTGGTTGCAGTTGTAGTAACAACTGGGTGTTCTGGCATTGGAGCGTTCGCATCATCGCAAGTTACGGTGAATGTCCAGTTATCACCCTTCTGGAACTCACGACCACTCAGGGTCTTGGTTGCGGTCAGAGTTGTTTCTCCGGTTGCATTGTATTCATTAGTGAACACCAGGGCATCCAGGCTCTTGTC